>CAINTF010000189.1 GCA_903853285.1 uncultured Acidimicrobium sp.
ATTAAATGCCTGAATGTAATCGCGCACTTCGGCAAACAAAACCGGATCATCAATTACAACACCGCGGTACTCGCTTGTAAATTCTTCACGAATCACACGCACAGCCAATGGCGGCTCGCGGTACAACAACGTTGGAGAATTGGCTTTTTCTGCTGCACTACGAATGGCGTCCCACTGCGCAAGCAGTCTGGTCATGTCGGTGGTGAGTTCATGCTCAGTCGCGTTCTCTGCGGCTGTGCGCACGATAATTCCGTGCTGCTCTGGTTTAATCCGATCGAGAATTCCGCGCAGTCTTCGACGCTCGCCTTCTGGCAATCGTTTTGAGATTCCGTATGTTCGCGAATCCGGGATAAGAACCACAAAACGACCAGGTAGCGAAACTTCTTGAGTCAGACGCCCACCCTTTGCGGCAATTGGGTTCTTAGTTACTTGACACAAGATTAATTGACGTGCTTTAAGCACCTGCTCAATGCGTGGGTCTGCACCCTGCTCAACAACATCTTCCTTGTCGAACTGCACGTCACCGCGATACAACACTGCATTCTTCGGCGTACCGATATCAACAAATGCAGCCTCCATTCCTGGCAACACGTTTTGCACTCGACCGAGGTAAATGTTTCCGTGAATCTGCGAATCATCGTCGGCGGGTCGAGATACGTAATGCTCAATCAAACTTCTGCCCTCAAGCATGGCAACCTGTGTGAAATCTGGTCGCACTTGTACGCACATGAGATAGCGACCAACGGCCTTACCGTTGCGCTCTTTGCCCTTACGGCGCTCGATCAACTCGGCGTCTGTGCCCGGCGTTGTTTCGCGATCATCTGAGCGAGTGCTTCGACCGCGGCGATTGCGTCCACCTCGCTTGCCGCCGCGACGGCTCTTATTACGCTCGCCACCGTCTGAGGATTTGTCATTATTATTAACGTTGTTGTCGGAGTTGCTGTTACCGCCACCGTTTCGACCCTGGCCAGACTGCTTTGGTTGCTTGGCTGCCTGTACCGCAGGCGTGGCGGTTTGTGCACTTGGTGGTGCAGGACGGGTGTCGCCGATTTGTGGCTTTCTCACCAAGGCTTCGCCTGCCACCTCGGCCGACATCATTCGGCCTTCATTTGGCGGGTCTGGCAATTCGAGCGGCTGACGCTGAGCACGCGCCTGTGGTTGCACGCGCGCTTCGTCAATAACTTCAATGCGATCATCGATGTCATTTTCACCAATATCATCAACGTCATCAATTTCACTGCCTTGAGCGGTGCTGTTTTGGGCCCGGTTGGCATTTGGCGATTGAGTCCGGGTACCACTGGCGCTTGTGCGATTGCGATTGCGACCTCCGCGGCGACCACGACGGCGCTTTTTGGCAGCAGCAATTGCAGCAGTTGACTCTGGGCTGAGAGCAGGACGCTGAGTTGGAGCCTCGCTATTCGGCGTGTCACCACTTGGCGCGCTATTAGTCGCTGCAGTGTCCGCAGAATTGCCTGAATACTCGGGGACAGATGCCCCTGGAACTACTTCACTCATATGTCTTGCTCGTTTCCTTGATGAGATATCGCACCGAGGTGGCAGCATTGCCGTCCACGTGCAATATCGTCGCGGTCCAGCGCTTCGAAAGAGGAAGACTCGTCTTCGCACCTTCGGATCGCTATCGCGTGATCGACCTTGGGATGGGCAAATCGCCCGTCCTTGTCCTTCAGGCTACCCCCTAGCCCCTTGCCAAGTGCGGCACTTTTTGGGCCTTTATTAGCCCACTTACTCCAAGCGCCTCATATGCACGCTCTGCACAAGGCCCACCATGATGCCCATCGACATCATGTGCGAACCACCATACGAAATAAATGGGAGCGGGAGACCGCTCACCGGGGTCAGACCCAAGGTCATGCCAATGTTTTGAAATACCTGAAACGTCATCAACGTAAAAATCCCGCATGTCATATACAACCCGAAACGATCTCGCGACATTTGAGCAATACGCCACACTCTCCACAACATCACAGCGAATAGTCCAATCACTACTCCACCGCCCAACATGCCAAATTGCTCGGCGATCGCCGAAAATGGGAAATCGGTGAACTGAACAGGAATGTATTTTCCATTTGTGAGCGGACCCTGCAAATATCCTTTACCAAAAAACCCACCTGTCGACACCGCGCGTTTTGCAAATCGCACCTGCAATACCACCGACTCGAGTGCTTTGTCGCGCGAGTCTTGGTGCAGCCATGAAACGAATCGACGCAATTGGTAAGTGCCAATGAATCCGTTCACCATGACCGTTCCCATGGTTACGATCGAAAGTCCGGTGATCATCAGCAAATAACGACGACGCGCACCAGCGACGAGCAGGATGCCCACCACTCCTGCCACGATCACGGTTGCCGACCCAAGGTCGGGTTGCAACAAAATGAGCCCAATAGGCGCACCGACGATGTACAGCGACATCACAAAATGATGCCAATCGATCTTTGTATCGCTTGCCTCACTGAAATAACTTGCGATCAGAATAAGAATGATGGGCTTCATGAATTCGGCGGGCTGAAGCGAAAACGAAACAATCGGAACATTAAAAGACAAACGAGCCCCACCTCGCACTGCTCCATATACGAGCACTAATACAAGTAGCAACATCAACCCGCCGTACAACACGCCTACTTGCGTTCTAAACCACTCATGGCCAAGAGCCATCACGATCGCGGCAACCGCTGCGGCGGCAATGACATAACCGGCCTGACGTTGTGTGTAGAAATATGGATCGAATTCTTGATCCAACAATCGCAAGTGCGTTGTAGAAAATACGTTGAACAAACCAATAATCGATTGCAGCACAACAACTGTGATCAAAATCCAGTCGATATTGCGAATCGGATCTGCATAGCTACCACTAAATCCAAATGTTCCACTGCTAGTTGGCTGACCCAGCCTGCGTTTCAAAGTTTGCAACGACATCAGTCGTGACTCTCTGATCGACCGCCAGCCAAACATGACGGGTTGCGCAAATACGTCGGTGGTGCGGCAATTCCGCTTTGAATGTTGAGCGGATCAGCTGCTATCACGCCGTCCAATTTGTATCGACCCGCCAGAGCTGTGAACATACATTTCACTACTGGTGCTGCTGCCTGTGACCCGTATCCAGATTTCTCCAAGTACGCAAATGCCGAATACGGCTGCAATGGATCGAGGCTGTACGCGCCGAAGGCCGACGAGTCATTCCAAGGCAAGTTGCCGAACCCTTGCGCCGTTCCAGTTTTACCAGCGATTGGAAGCACGTCGTACGGATACCCCTTAAACAAAAGCTCTCCAGTTGTCTTGTGGTAGTAGTCGTAATTGAGTCCTGGACCCTTGATTACTCGCGCCATTCCACGCACGATTGGCGCAAGTCGATCACCAGTCATATCCAATGTCCTGACGGGATCTTGGGTATCAAACCGTTCTACCACGCTCGACAAAGTGAGATCCGCAACTCCCGGCGTTTTGTCCGGAGTTCCTGGTGCAAGTACTTCTTGCACAACATGTGGAGTAAATAATTTGCCGCCATTGCCAAGCACACCATAAGCAGTTGCAACCTGTAGTGGTGTTGCCGACAACAAACCTTGACCAATTGCAAAAAGTACTTGATCGCCGACGTAGTACGCCTTGCCAGATTCTTGTGAGATAGCACCGATGTCAGCCATTCGCTTCTTCAATGCCTTGCTCGGTATCGTGCCCGCATATTCGTTTGGTAAGTCAATGTTTGTTGGCGAACCAAATCCGAACAGTCGAACCTGCTCTTCAAGAATTGGCTTATAGCCACGCTCAGTCAAGATCTGCTCGCCAATTTTGTAGAAAAATGCATCGCTCGATACCGCGAGCGCGTCTTCAACCGTCACATTTCCAAATCTGCATGGAGAGCCTGTTGCTCGACACACAGCATTTCTAAACACACACTTCACACCCTGCTGACATCTGTCGCTTGGAATACTTTCCAGCTTGTAGGTCCCGCGATCATCGAACACATACGCTGCCCCACCCGGAAGTTGTCCGGTGTTGAGCGCCGCATACGCAACGAACGGTTTGAACGAAGACCCCAAGTTGTAACGACCAGAAATTGCACGATTGACCAAAACCGATAAGTCGGGGTCATCCGATTGCGGAAACACTTGAGCAAATTTGTTGCTCGACACTCCGCCGGCAAACCAACGATTATCGAATCTCGGATATGAGGCCATAGCGATCACTTGACCGGTGTCGTGATTCATCACAACAACCGACCCGGCAGGTGCTTTGTAATAGACCGCATCCGGAAATAATGGATCAAGCGTGCCGTCGGGCAACCTCACATTTCCCGCTTCAACACGACGACGAAGTACAAGTTGTGTCTCGAGAGCCTGCTCAGCAAATTGTTGTAGACCCATGTCAATAGACAAGTGCAAGTCGTTGCCGACAATCGGCTCAACCCGCTCAATCAACCTCAACAGCTTTCCTTGCGCATTCACTTCATAGCGCACGTAGCCAGGTGTACCCCGAAGAATAGGTTCATACGATTGCTCGACCCCGTATCCGCCTACTCTCTCATTTGGGTCGTACCCAATTGACTTGTAATACTCGAGAGTCTTTTGCAGGATTGCTCCGATATATCCAATGACATGACTTCCGATTGCACCAAATGGATAATTTCGTTTCCATTCTTCACGCACGTAGATGCCTGGATAGTCCTCGATTCGCTCGGCTAAAAAGAGAGCGGTCTCCTCGGACACGTCCTCCTTTAATGGCAATGCTTCAAGCGGACCAAAACGCTTATCTTCGTACCGTTTAAACAATGCTTCAATTGGCATTCCTAGCGGACCAGATAGTCGCTGGAACATCTCCAACCGATCTATCGGATCTTTCAACACTTCGCGATCAATGGTTACAGTCAAAATTCGTTTGTTATCTGCAACAACGCGTCCCTTTGCATCAAATATGCGTCCACGCTCAGGTAATAGACGGATCGTTCTTGTGCGTACAGCCAGCACGACAGACTCGTTATCTTTTGCCTGCACCGCTTGCAAAAACCACATTCGCGCTGACAAGGAGCCCAACAACAAACCTGCCGCAACTGCAAGTGCAGTCAGCCTTCGTGAGCGGTTATTGATTGCCATTCCGTCTAGCCAACAAGCGATTCTTTAAGAGTCCAGCGACACACCGGCAGAAGCAATGGAGCAACGAGCATTCCAACAACAACCACAAACGCAACCACTACAAACACATGTGCTTGGAACCGTCCGCTTAAACCCACCATCGACTGCGCAAGTGGAAACGCAAGCTCACCCACAGCTCCAACAATTCCAATTGTGATGGCTCTCGTCCACCACGTTGGCTCTCGGACAAAGAATGGTAAGAGTCCTGCCGTATATGCCGCTGCGCCAAACACTAAAGAAGCAAGTCCAAGCGGTGTCGATAACACGCAGTCGTACATCACACCAATGATCAAACCAGAAATTGCCCCAATTTCTGATCCGTACAAAGTTCCAGCAGTAACCGCAAACAAGAGCATCACAGGGATCATCACATTGAATGGCCGCATGTCATTCAACACAGTTGTTTGTAGCCCGAGCAAAACCAACGACACCAACACCAGCCGCGTCCACCGGCTACCCATAATTCGCAGCAGTCTTTCGCTCACGGCGCCGTTCGCTCGGTGATCGGCTGATACAACAAGATACGTACAAAACTTAAATTGCTCAAGTCTGCAACGATGTCAATCTCCAACAATGGCCCAGCAGTTCCGAGTCTCTCTTTGACGCGAGACACAGTCCCCACAACAATGTCTGGCGGTGCAAGACTCAGCGAACCACCAGCAGTAACAATCGGTGAACCGGGCTGCACTACGCCAAAACGCTGAGCAGCATCAACAAAACGCACTGTTGGCACACGCCCTGCTCCACGACCTTCCAGGATTCCTGTCTCGCGAACTGAAACATTGCTTCCCGGTGGAATAGTCAACGATGAAGAGATAATTGGAGTGCGTGGTGCGGCAATCGATCCAGGAGTGAAGCCCGCGATGTTTGAAGTTGCCGGAACGGTCGGAACAGTTATCTGTGGATCAATCGTCTCGGGCACCGAAACAATCGTCACCGCCGATGTTGATTCTGGATTAGGAACCGTCGTAACAGTTGTCTTCGGAGCGTTTATGATCTTGACTGACAACGCATATTGAGGATCAGTAATCAGCATCACCACTGCACGATTTGCAAATACTTGTGTGATCTTGCCCACAAGACCCGCAGCATTGAGCACCGGCATCCCTACTTTGATTCCGCTTTCTGTCCCCTGATCAATTTCGACGCTCTGAGCAAAATTGGATGGAGAGTCACCAATCACCTGAGCACTGACCGAGTTGATGCCTGCCAAAGTTGGCAGTCCATTAAGTGCGAGCAATTCTTGCGACAAACGCACCGATGCTGCAGCCGCAACTGCCGCGCCTTCTTGCTGCGCAATCTTTTCTCGCAGCAGTTCATTTTCCGCAGTGACATCGTTGTAATGAGTGATGCCAAACCATGCATTTGTTGCAGGCCTGGTAATTACCCGAGCCACACTTTCAACCGGTCTAAACACTGTTCCAAAAATCGACCGAAGCGACTTTGTTGCCGTACTTCCCTGCAAATCAAGTGTCACCAAAATGATCGACGACAGCACAAGCAGCGCCATGATCCGTCTGGATTTCATTGACCGAACAGCCACCAGGAAACCCTACGCAGACCTACTCGAAGGAGGTCTGAGCAGTCAGACCTTTCATGGCTTCAATATTGTCAAGAGTCATTCCACAGCCCAGCACAACTGAAAACAATGGCTCGGGCGCCAAAAATGCATGAATACCGGTGTCGTAAGTAACGCGTTCGGCGAGCCCAGTCAGCAACGCGCCACCGCCCGACAGCGTGAGTCCGTGTCCAATAATATCGGCCGCTAATTCCGGCGGGGTGCGTTCAAGTGTTGTCTTAATTGCATCGACAATCGCCGTCACACCTTCATTTATGGCGCTGCGAACATCTTCGCTTGTCACCACTTGCGTACGTGGCAAACCAGTCAACGTGTCTCTGCCACCAACATCGGCCGTGAGCTCTTCTGCGAGTGGCCATGCTGACCCAAGTTGCAGTTTTACTTCTTCAGCGGTGTTCTCGCCTACATCCAACGAAAACTCTGTTCTAAACATCTCAACGATTGCTTGGTTGAGTTCGTCCCCAGCAACACGTGCCGAATACGCAGTCACGATTCCACCCATCGAAATCACTGCAACTTCTGTTGTGCCGCCGCCGATATCGACAATCAAACTCGCGCTCGGAAGATGCACAGGCAATCCAGCACCAATTGCAGCAGCCATTGGTTCTTCAATGATGTACACCGGTCGTCGTGCACCAGCAAACTCTGCAGCCTCTTGTACCGCACGCCGCTCGACGCCAGTAATTTCAGAAGGAACGCAGATGATCATGCGAGGCTTATTCCATCGACTCGTGTGCACTTGCTGAATGAAATAGCGGAGCATCTTTTCGCACACATCAAAATCGGCGATCACTCCGTCTTGCAGCGGGCGCACTAAACGAATATTTTGTGGAGCACGCCCCCACATCCGCTTGGCCTCAAAGCCAACAGCGACAAGTTCGCCTGATCTGCTGTCCACAGCCACAGAAGATGGCTCGTTTAATACGACACCTTCGCCTTTGACATACACAAGTGTGTTGGCGGTGCCCAAGTCAATGGCGATGTCACGTCCTAACGAAAGTGCGCCTCCACCAGCCATGCTTTGGTCTCCTTAGCGCGCCAACGCCGATGCGGGCACGCGATTAGTAATCAAATCCTACCTAACCCAATTGATCAATCAGGTTCTACAGATTTGGAAAGAAGATCCCGATTTCGCGTGCTGCAGAGGCTGCTGAGTCACTTCCGTGGATCAAGTTTTCAGTAAAGAGCGTGCCGTAATCGCCACGGATCGTGCCTGGTGCTGCGGCCTTCGGATTCGTTGCACCCATCATCGTGCGCAATACTTCCCATGCATCCTCTGGTCCCTCAACAACAAGTGCCACCACTGGACCTCGCGACATGAAAGCTACGAGCTCTGGGTAAAAACCCTTGCCCTTGTGCTCTTCGTAGTGGCGCTCCAAAATTGCGGCATCCAATGTGCGCAACTCCATTGCCGCAATCTTCAAACCTTTAGTTTCAAACCTTGAGAGAATGCTGCCAACGAGACCACGCTCGACTGCGTCTGGCTTGAGTAGGACAAGTGTTTTAGTGCTCATCCCTACAGTTTACGGCGCAAGTAGGTCCGAGCACTACCTACGACATACAAACTTCCTGCCACAAGCACGGCATCTTCCTCACGAGCAATATTCAATGCCTTATCGCATGCCGCCTCGACTGTCTCGCACACCACAACTTGCTCGCAGCCCATTTGTTTTGCAGATACGCCCAAGTCATTCGCCGCAAGTCCGCGAGGTGACGGCGCTGTGCAACAAATCACGACATCGAATTCATCTGCACGCAATGCCGAGAGCAACATTTGTGGATCCCTACCCTTCAGTGCACCAACTACCAAGATTCGCTTTCCTTCTGGAGAGAAATCATCAAAAAATACTTGAGCACAGACGTCGGCACCGGCCGGGTTATGCGCACCATCAATCACTACAAGTGGTCCACGGCCGAGCACTTCAAATCGTCCTGGCATTCTCACTGCTGCAAAACCTTCACGCACTATTTCAATATCCAGCACATTGCCAAAAAATTCCTCAACGGCTGTGAGCGCGATCGAAGCGTTTTCGCCTTGGTGCTGTCCATGTAACGGCAGCGGTAGTTCTTTGTAGACCGCGCGCTCGGTACGAACATCAATCATGCGACCACCAACGGCCAATTCGTTTTCGGAAATTTCGAAATCGTTACCTCGAAGAAGTACTGCCGCCGATTCAGCAGCGTTCCAAACTTCACTCAACTCTTCGTTGGTGTCACCTACAACGAGCACACTTCCCGGCTTGGAAATGCCGACTTTTTCAAAAGCAATATCTTCCAGTCTCGGTCCTGCAAATTCCGTGTGATCCAAAGCGATGTTGGTTATTACTGCAACAGAAGAATTCACAACGTTCGTAGCATCCCATCTTCCGAGCATTCCCACTTCTATAACTGCAACGTCAACTGCGGTATCTGCAAAATATCGAAATGCTGCCGCTGTCATGATTTCGAAATACGAAGGTCGC
>CAINTF010000190.1 GCA_903853285.1 uncultured Acidimicrobium sp.
ATGATTGCATCGACCTCGCCGACAGGAAGTTTGTCGACCAAATGCACGCCAGTTTCGTCCTCTATATAGACGTCGGTGCCGGCATTGACCATGACCTCGCGCACATCGGCTCGTGCCAGGTATTGATCAAGCGCACCAAGACCTGACACACCTGACACCGCACGCGATGCAATGGCTTCTTGCAGGGGATGAGAGAGCAGAGGAGCAATGCTGCGCAAGTGAACATGAGCTGCAGTGAGTAAATCACCACGTTCGTTGCGCAAGTGTTGTTGCAACGTATCAACGAGTGCTCGTGTGTGAGTGTCGACAGGTAATTGGAATGCAGTGTTCATGGTCGCGCAAAGTTCAACGGTCAGCACACATCTGCGAGATGCTTGGCAAGCAAAGTTGGCACTCGGCCCGCGAGCAGTCCTGCGTCAACCGCACGAGCAATTGCTGGATCAAATGGAATTTCAGCGAGCACCGGCGCACCAACAACTGATTCAACATCGTGCACACCAAGCGCACGTCCAGGCTCAGTAATCACAATGACGCCATGTGGTTTGGTGGTGAGCAGTGATGCCCGGCGCAAAGCCAAATAGCACGGACGAATAATGAGCAGCGATCGAGTTGCGTAATCAATAATCGGAATCGTTGCGAGACCGCTACCAGCATCAACCACAGTCGGCATTGGTGATTCGGAAATAACATTTGCGAGATCTCGCAACCGATCTGGATGTACTAGTGACGGCACGATGATGTTGCGACCGCGAGGGATTACTCCGAGGTGCGCAGTGACCGGCAACATTAAATTGTTGAGCGCCTCGGCACCGGGGTGATCGGTTGCGCTCAACCATTCGGCGATGCCTTCGGTTGCGGGCTCAGACATGCCGAGAGCGGAAGGAGTATCGCCCGACATGTCGATGAGGCGTGCTCCTGCTTCATGACGCTGAGCCAAAACTAAAGCCAGCGCAGCCGCAACAACTGTGGTGCCATTTCCACCTTTGACAGACCAACAAACAATCATCACGACCTCCACATTCACGATCGGTGTGAATTCACCGAACTGGTTTGGTCACGATGTGTACGGGAGTTGTCGCTAAGTGACGTTGATTTAGTTACAAGTGCTTAGATACGGTGATAAACGGAGGTGTCCGGGTGCCTGGTGGACTCCGCCGCCTTCAAAGCGGTTGGGACGAGTAATCCTCGTTCGGCGGGTTCGATTCCCGTCCGCCTCCGCCAAACCTCGTTGCGCTGTTTGGCGCGATCTTGCTTGTTAGCGCGTGAGTGCGACTGCGAGTTGTGCCGCAACACTTGCGTTGTTGCGAGCCAGCGACAAGTTGGCAACAACACTTGCTCCACCCGTGGCGGCAGCAATTGCGCCCAGTACATGTGGCGTGACCGCAGGTCCAACAATGCCTGCGTCGGCAGTTGACTTGAGCGCACTCTCGATCACTGAATCAATCATGTTTTTGTCAAGCGAGTCGGCAAGTGGAACCGGAACGCAAGCAAGAATGCCACTCGTACGACCAAGCGCCAAGTGGGCTTGCGTGTATGCGCACAATTCTTGAACGTTTTCAACACGAGCAGGGATGGGCAAGCCGCTCGAGTGCACAGTGAACGCAGGGAAGTCGTTGCAACCAACGCCGACGACTGGCACGCCGAGCGTTTCTAGATATTCGAGTGTGCGCGGCAAATCGAGAAATGATTTTGCACCTGCACACACAGTGACCACTGGGTGTGCTGCGAGTGCGCCTAAGTCGGCAGAGATGTCACCGTGCAGTTGCGAATCGCGATGCACGCCGCCGATACCACCCGTTGCAAACACTCCAATGCCCGCGCGACTGGCAAGCAACAGCGATGCTGAAACAGTTGTGGCGCCAACCGACCAGCGCTGTGCAATGGCAAGAGCAATCTCGCGTTCGCCAACTTTTTTGGCTGGGCCAAGGATGCGTTCATGTTCTGACTCATTGATACCAACGCGTGCGACTCCGTCGATGACAGCAGTTATTGCCGGAACCGCGCCGGCTTCGCGAATGGCGGCGATGCAATTGGTGAGCGCCTGGGCATTAGCGGGTGATGGCAAGCCGAGGTGTGAAAAAATAGTTGACTCAAGTGCGACGACAGCGCGATTGGATGCGAGTGCGTCCCGTACCTCATCGCTGATTCGGATAATTGGTGAAGTCGTTTTCATCTGGCATCCAGTGTGGCACCGGGTGAGCGCAATACTCGCGCCGCAATTGAGTTGCCGTGTGTAATTGCGTC
>CAINTF010000191.1 GCA_903853285.1 uncultured Acidimicrobium sp.
CACTTACCTACAGTAATAAACGCGTTACGGTTTGACACGGTGAATACATCGATGAAGTGGGTGACCTGGGAACAGGCAACGATCACCGCAATCGCTTGCCTCATCACCGTTTTCGTGCTCCGCCAGTTTTCTCACAACAAGATCCGAAGTGCGATTATTGCATGGTGCACAGAATTGGCGCTGGTTTCAGGGCTCTACACGTTGTGGCGTTTAGCCATGACTCTCCCACTTGATCAACCGGCTGGTGCGATTGAGCGTGCTCGTCAAATCAACTCGCTACAGCACCGCTTGTTTCTGCCATCCGAACTTTCTCTACAACATGTTGTGATGAAACATGAATGGCTTGCTCAAGCGACTAACGCCTTTTACGCAGTTGCCCACGTGCCCGCAACTGTTGTTTTCATGGTCTGGCTATTTTGGCGCCATCGTGATGTCTATCCACGCTGGCGCAACAGTCTTGCGATGCTCACTGCTGCCTGTTTGGTGATTCGTTATTTACGGGTTGCACCGCCACGATTTCTTCCCGATCTTGGGTATATCGACCTCGCTACTCGATATGGGTTATCGGTGTACGGGCCAGTCGGTACGGGTGTATCTGATCAATTTGCGGCAATGCCATCCATCCATGTCGGTTGGGCTGCACTGGTTTCATTGGGCGTGGTGGCTGCGTCAACAAGTAAGTGGCGCTGGATTTTCATGGTGCATCTCGTACTAACCGTGTACGCAGTCACTGCTACTGGTAATCATTGGTGGCTCGACAGTATTGCCGCAATTGCCTTACTCGGTATCGCGTTACGTATTGATTCTTATGCGCGACCGCTGTTCATTCGGTCAGCAATCCACAAAACTAATTAAGAGCTTTAACTTCAACTTTCCAGATTGTACGTGAGGCAAGTTTTTCGCTACGGCTAACAGGATTTTCAAATAGCACAGAAGAGCAGCCAGCACTCAGCAAATACTGTCTTAGGCTCTCGTTGCGCTTGGAAAACAATTGTGTATTTGCTTTTGACTGAACAAGCGGCTCCGCCCCAGTTACCGAACACGCCAAATTTGATGATCCACTTTGAGTGACCAATGCAGACCATTGCAGAATCTGTTTTCGATCAATCGCCGATGAATAGATTTTGAAATCATGCGACCACTTGAAGGTGACCGAGCTGGTCGCTGGTCGCACATCCACCTTCCATGTTCGATCCAAAGTTGCCGACTTTGTAGGCGCAATTGGTGCATTGATATTTACGTTGACACAACCGTTGTAATTCAACATTGTGAGTAGCGATGTTTGGCGATTCTCAAACAACTTTGTGTTGGCCTTCGAGTTTTTAGATGGGCTTACTCCAGTAAGTGAGCAACTCAGAACAGAAGAACCCTGACCAGAAGCAAAGTTTGTCCATGCAACTTGATTATTTCTTGAGATACTCGCCACATATTGTGGGAACGTGATCGACCATGTTTGCCCCGTTGTTTGAGCAATAGAAATACCAATATTTGACGTAATCTCTGCCGCGCCGCTCGATGTGTAGGCATAACCCTGAATCTGCAGTGTGTGATTTCCACTCGGAACAGAGCCCGGGATATTGATAGCAACTGCAAAGTTTCCATCTGCATCAACAGTCGTTTCTGCCAATAGTAGAGGTGTCGAGAATAACCACACTTGGACTGGTGTTGACGCAATAAAGGAACTCGTCGCTATCTCTAGTGGTGCCGATGACGATGTTGCTAACCCAGCAGAGGAATTACTTGAGACTCCCGCAAGGGCAATCCTTGATGGTCCTGATGAGACAAGTACAACGCCATCACTCGATTTTTGAAGCGTTGAAACAATTGGCTGACCTCCAAAAGTTGCTTTTGCCTCGCCTGTCGACACTTGCGACTCTGCTTCTTTGGGAGCGTCCTTTGACGCCACAATCATCGATCCAATCGGAACAATTTTTGCTCCAGCTGGTGCTGTAGGTGCATCGATTGGTACAGCCCTCAGTTGAACCGGAGCAATGGTCGCTCTTTGGGTCGTACCTTTTGCACTGACAACAGGGGTTAAAACTTTAGGAGCTGTAACAGTTCCATTCTTCGTGGGATTCAAAATTCCTGAAATCTTTGATGGAGCACCTGGAATAACAGGAACAAGATTTTTGATTTCAGTTGGAATTTTGACAATTGGTGTAACAACAGGAACTACGGGTGAAGCCGCAGGACTCGATGCGGCAGGTTTTGAAACTGGGTTAGCGACTGGTTCGGTAGTCGGGTTATTCGATGGTGGCACTTCGGCAACCGGGTTCACTACAACAATTTCTGGATCCTCAAAGATAGAGACAGTTACTGTTCCATCTGTTGTGGCGGTGCCAATCAGTGTTACAACTCCACCAATAATTGAATATGTTTTTGCGCCAGCTTTAATCGTCGTGTTGGCAATCGTCATAGAAATTGGTTTATCAGTAGACGTCAAGGGAACCGAGCCATCGGCTGCCACCCAAGCCACCACTAGCGAAATAACAAATCCACCACTCTGTGCGATCAAGTTGTTCGCTCGTGTCAAATCATTCACCAAATACACATCAATAACGGTGCCCGCAGGTAGGCCATCTGCCGGATATCGCAGCGAAACCGAACTCGTTGCAGTTTCCGCGGCAAAGGTATTGCCCACACCATTAGCAGTAGTGATCGTTCCTATTTTTGTCTTTGACCCAAGTCCGTACAACGATGATTGCGCCCACTGTGCATACAAAGTGAAACTTGATGTTTGGCCATGCGTATACGGAAACGAAATTTGTGTCCCGCCACTAATTGCTGCAAACCAACCAGTAAACGTGTAACCAGTCCGTGTTGGCGTACCCGGCGAAGCGGCAATTGAGCTACCAGTCGTCGTTGAGCCAGCGGCTACTGCGCTACCACCCTGCGAGTCAAACGTAACCGTCAATGCGTTCGCAGACCACTGCGCATACAGCGTGTAGCTCGCGGTCTGGCCATGTGTGTACGGAAACGAAATTGCCGCCCCACCGCTAGCTGCAGCAAACCAACCAGTTAACGTGTAACCCGTACGAGTTGGAGTACCAGGCGATGAAGCCATCGAGCCACCAGTAGTCGTCGAAGCATTACCAATCGCAGTACCACCCTGCGAGTCATAAGTGATTCCCAGCGAATTCGCTGTCCACTGCGCATACAACGTGAAACTCGCAGTCTGA
>CAINTF010000192.1 GCA_903853285.1 uncultured Acidimicrobium sp.
CACTTACCGCACAAAGTTTGTCCGACGGCCCAAATGCGCTGTATCAGCCAACATTCTTTAGTGAAGACGGCGGTATTGCGTGGGTTGGTCGCGCCGACTTTTTGGTGCCCACCGACGTCGTTTCGCTGCTTGGCAATTATTCGTTTGAACCAGAAGACACCAAGCTTGCGCGCATCGCCAAAGTAAACGCTGTGTTGCAGCTGTGCTCATACGCCGAACAGCTCACCAAGTTGCAAGGCACCGAACCCGAGTTCATCCACGTCGTCACCGGCTCTGCCAAAGAAGGCAAAGTCACCATTCGGCTCTCCGAAGTGTCCGCATATTTCCGACACGTGAAAAAGAATTTGCAGCAAGCCGTGATCGACAAGTTTGAAGGCCCATCCGAGCCAGTGCCTGTAGAAAACTGCAACATGTGTCGCTGGAACAAAGACTGCGCGCAGTGGTGGCGCGAGCGAGATCACTTGTCGTATGTAGCGGGCTTGCTCAACGGACATCGCGAAACACTCGTGTCGCACGGCATCACCACACTCGCCCAGTTGGCTACAAGCCCCGACGACTTGAGCGTGCCCGAGTTTGAAGACGAAACATTGCATCGCTTACGACGCCAAGCACAACTGCAATACAACACTCGCGAGGCAAAGAAAGCAGACCCTGCTGCGCTGCCCGAAACCGAATTCATTTTGCCCATCAAAGACTTCCGCGGCTTCAACATGTTGCCCACGCCAAACCCTGGCGATCTTTTTTACGATATTGAAGGACACCCGTATCGCGGCGACGAAGGTCTCGAATACCTGCACGGTTTTTCATGGAAAGAAGCCGACGGCACGCTCAAGTATCACGAGATTTGGGCGCACACTCCCGAAGAAGAGCGCCAAGCACTTCTCGACGTCATTGCGTTCATTCAAAAGCGTCGCAGTCAGCCCGGTTTCGAAAACATGCGCGTGTATCACTTCGGTCATTACGAGCCATCGGCCCTTCGCAGGCTCTCGACGCGCTACGCAACTGCCGAAACTGAACTCAACTCGCTCATTCGCCAACGCGTGTTTTGCGACTTGTCACGCGTTGTTACCCAGGCCATGCGCATTGGTGTCGAGTCATACTCGATCAAAAAGCTCGAGCAGTTGTATGTGTTTAATCGCACCGACTTGGTGGCCGACGGCGGCTTGAGCATTGTGTTTTACGAAAAGTGGTTGCAGTCAATTAACAACGGTGGCTTTGGCCCCGAAGGCGACACAGCAGTGTTGCGCGAACTCGCCGACTACAACATGAACGACTGCTACTCCACCGATGGCTTGCGCGACTGGCTCGAGATACAACGCGCACGACTCGTCGAGCAACTTGCCGACCAACCGCTCGAGCTCGAAAAACTGTCTCGCCCACCGTTGCGACCAGACCTAGACGAAGAGATCTCTATTGGCAAAGGCCTCGTGGCGCAGCTCAATCAACATCGTTACGACACCGACCTCACCGAAGAGCAAACCCTTGAGTACCGACACCGTTGGCTCATGGCCGACTTGCTCGACTTTCACAAACGCGAACAAGCAGTCGATACGTACGAATTCATCAACCTGTTGTCGATGGAGCACGAAGAGCTATACGACAGCCCAAGCGCCTTGGCTGGCCTCAAGTTTGTGCGTGAGATTGAAACCGGCACCACCAAGTCCAAGAAGTGGGGCTTTAAAGCCATTCG
>CAINTF010000193.1 GCA_903853285.1 uncultured Acidimicrobium sp.
AGCAATGATAAGCGTGCGCTCAAACTGGCCAGCCGAATCGCTGTTGATGCGGAAGTACGCCTGCAACGGCATTTCGCATTCGACGCCTGGTGGAACATAAATAAATGATCCACCCGACCACACCGAAGTGTTGAGAGCAGAAAACTTGTTGTCACCCATTGGGATAACCGAACCGAAGTACTGCTTCACCAAATCTGGATATTCGCGCAACGCAGTGTCCATGTCGCAAAACAAAATGCCTTGCTCTTCGAGTTCAATGCGATTGCGGTGATACACAACTTCCGAGTCGTACTGCGATGTCACACCAGCGAGATACTTGCGCTCTGCTTCTGGGATACCAAGCTTCTCGTAGGTTGCCTTCATCTGCTCTGGCAAGTCGTCCCACTCGTCGGTCTGCGCAGCAGCCGGCTTGAGGTAATAAAAGATGTCTTGAAAGTCGAGATCTGGCATGTTGACGTTGAACCAAGGTGCCATCGGCTTCTTTTCAAATGTGGTGAGCGAGCGCAGACGCAAATCGCGCATCCACTTTGGCTCACCTTTCCACCACGAAATCTGTTCGATCACTGACTTGTTGAGGCCCTTTTCAGGCGTAAAGGCATACTCAGCCTCATCGCTCCAGCCGAGCGAGTATTTCGTGAGATCGAGATCGAAACTGGTCATGAGATTGAGCACCTTTTCAGTGGTGGATAATTAACACTACCGACATAGTAACAATCCCTATGGCCCATGCAACAGTGGGGCTACAGGTAGCGTAACTAGTTCTCATGGAACGCTTTGGCCTAGTCGGCTTGCCCAACGCTGGCAAGTCATCCTTATATAACGCACTCACCAACGGTGCTGCTCTTGCAGCCCCCTATCCGTTTGCGACCAAAGACCCAAACGTCGGTGTGGCAAAAGTCCTCGACCCTCGCCTCGAAGCACTTGCCGAAATGTCGAAGACCAATCACACGGTGTATGCAACTGTTGAAGTTGTTGACATCGGCGGTCTTGTTGAAGGCGCAAGCAAGGGCGAAGGTTTGGGCAACAAGTTTCTTGCCAACATTCGCGAAGTCGATGCAATCGTTTTTGTGTTGCGTGCTTTTGAAGACGACGACATTCCCGGCCCATCAGACCCGCTCGAACATTTGCGTGTTGTAGAAATTGAGTTGGCACTCGCCGATCTCGAAACTGTTGAGACACGTTTGTCGCGCACGCAAAAAGCTGCGCGCATGGACAAGAGCGTCACCGAAGAAATGGAAGCACTCGAGCGCGCGCAAGTTCACTTGGCCGAAGGTCGCCCGCTGTATCGCGCCGGCATTTCCGAAGATGATCGCTTGCTGCTTGCTCCACACTTTTTGCTCACCACACGTCGCGTGCTCGCAGTAGTCAACGTTGCCGAAGACAAACTCGACACAATCCCTGCAATGGAAGCTCTTGTGCGCGCCGAGTTGGCACCACCAGGCAGTGCGAGTGCCAGCACCGTTGAAGTACTTGGTATGAGCGTGCAACTCGAAGCAGAGGCAGCGCAGTTGGTTGGTCAAGATCGCATCGACATGCTCGAAGCACTCGGCCTCGGCGAAGGTGCGTTGCCACGAATGGTGCGCTCTGCGTATCACCTGCTTGGATTGCGCACATATTTCACGACTGGCGAAAAAGAAACTCGTGCATGGACATTTAATGCTGGAGCAAAAGCCCCAGAGTGCGCCGGCAAAATTCACTCCGACTTGCAACGCGGCTTTATTCGTGCCGACGTGATCGCGTGGGACGAGTTGTTGGCCATTGGTTCGTGGAACAAGGCCAAAGAACTTGGCAAGATCCGTGTTGAAGGCAAAGACTACGAAGTCTGTGATGGCGACACGCTAGAAATTCGGCACAACAGCTAGTACAAGAGATTGCCGGTTGGTAATACGCTTATCAATATGAAGACTCAGCCGCTTTCTCCAGCTTGGCTGATGTGTGATGGCAAGGTGCTCGCGAGTGCCGACATTGCCAACACCGCAAAATCACGTCGCCGCGGTCTTATCGGTCAGACAAGCATTGATTCGGCGCTGGTTATTTCGCCGTGCAAATGGATTCATTCAATTGGTATGAAGTGCGCAATCGATGTGCTGTATCTCGATGACGCAGGACTAGTCGTAAAAACCGAACACCTCAAGCCAATGCGCATCGCAGTACCCGTTGGTCGATCAAAAACAATTGTCGAGATGTCATCTGGATCAATCGAACGATTTGGCGTACAAATAGGCGACTTAATCGAAGTGCGAAGCGCATGAGCGGCACACTCACTCTCGTTGCAACGCCAATCGGCAACCTCAGCGACATGTCGCAGCGAGCCATTGACACACTCGGTTCAGTAACTGTCGTTTGTTGTGAAGACACTCGACGCACTGGTTTGTTGTTGCAACATCTTGGTTTGTCAGGCAAAAAATATGTCGTCATTAACGAACACACCGAGCACGACGCATGTGAACACGTAGTTGCACTGTTGCTTGACGACAACGATGTCGCACTGGTGAGCGATGCCGGCACACCAGGTATTAGCGACCCAGGTGAACGACTTGTCAAAGCAGCATTAAACGCAGGCATCAACGTTTCGGCAATACCTGGGCCGCCGCCTCCCAGTCGCACTCCCTGGACGTGACGTCGCAGCCACCAGCCCTGCGGACGACGCCGTCACTGCCGGTGGAGCGGCTGCTGACGGTGCCGGACATTCGGCACG
>CAINTF010000194.1 GCA_903853285.1 uncultured Acidimicrobium sp.
ACATTCACGAATCTGAAGTTCTCGACCGCTTGCGCGCGCTTGGTGTGAGCATCATCGTTGGTCATGATGCGACAGCCGTGCAGGATTGTGATGTAGTGACGGCCTCAACCGCAATTCCCGTTTCCAACATCGAACTTATTGCTGCGGCTGCACAGTCTGTGCCGGTTCTGAGCCGAGCTCAGATGTTGAGTGCCATTTGTGCGCTCAAGCAATCGGTTGCTGTGGCTGGGACGCATGGCAAAACAACAACTTCGGCAATGCTCATGCATATTTTGACCACCGCAGGACTGCATCCAAGCTTTGTCATTGGCGGAGACGTGCATGGTCTTGATCTTGGTGCTGGATGGAGGAGCGGGCAACATCTTGTAGTCGAGGCAGATGAAAGTGATGCAACTCACTTGGCGTTACCACTCTTTGGATCAATCCTGACCAATGTCGACGTTGATCACCTCGATCATTACGAAACTTTTGACAATATTGTTGAAAGTTTTGAGCAGTATGTGCAAAAGATTAAAGGGCCCAAAGTGTTGTGCGCCGATGATGCAGTATGCGCCAAAATTGCCACCCAACAAAATTGTCGCACCTATGGCTTAAGCGTCAATTCTGACGTGCGTGCAGTGAACTTGGTTCTTGCGGATGGAGGTAGTCGTTTCGATGTCGAGATGCGGCAATCTGGCTCAACAGCACCACAAGTTTTGGTGGGGTCCGTCGAACTTCCATTGCGGGGAGAGCACAATGTGCTGAATGCAACGGCGGCTTTAACAATGGCGATGGAGCTTGGCGTGGAATTTAATGTAGCCGCTCAAGCATTGGGCAACTTTCGCGGTGTTGCACGGCGTTTTGATTTACGGGGCGTCGATGAAGGCGTGACATTCGTTGACGACTATGCGCATTTACCGAACGAAATTATCGCTGTGTTACGTGGCGCCCGAGATGTGACAGACAATTGGGATCGGGTAGTAGCAGTCTTCCAACCAAATCGATTTAATCGGATGAGTGTGATGTCGGCGGCATATGCAGATGCATTCGGCGATGCTGATGTAGTTGTAATTACGGATATCTATTCCTCAGGTACCACTCCGATACCTGGTGTAACTGGCAAACTTGTCGTTGATGCGATCAAGAATAAACACCCAGGCAAAAGAGTCGAGTGGATTGCTCGACGAGAGGACCTCGTGAGTTTTCTTGCGTCTTCTCTCACGCATGGAGATCTGTGCATTTCTATGGGCTGTGGTGATGTTGCCCAACTTCCTGACGAAGTGATTTCGTTGCGCCACGACAATCGCGCCAACGAAGCACTCAAGCGTTAGCGCAATGAATACACCTCGTTCTTTTAAGCGTCCGGCTACTAGCGCCGAGTTGCAGTTGGCGACTGAGCTATTTGGAAAACGTGTTCAAACCGATGTATCTCTCGCACAATTTACGACGTATCGAGTCGGCGGGAATGCAGCGTTGCATGTTCATGTTGAATCGCTAGACGACTTGGAAGCAATCAGTGCTGTTTTGGCACAGGTTGATTTGCCGTTGTTGGTGATTGGCAGGGGAAGCAACATGCTGATTGCCGATACGGGTTTTCAGGGTTTGGCGATCACGTTTGGAAGTTTTTTGGAATATATCGATCTGCCAGATCGCTCTGAAGATGCGGATGGTGGACTTGATGTTGAGCCGATTGCGTTATTTGGAGGGTCAGTGTTATTGCCGGTGGCTGCTCGACAGAGTGCGCATCGTGGGTTGACTGGTTTTGAATGGGGTGTGGGCGTGCCCGGCACAATTGGTGGAGCGGTACGCATGAACGCAGGTGGCCATGGTTCCGACATGGCATCATCACTCGTTTCGGCTCGCATTTTCCATCTCTTGCGTGGCGTGGAAGCCCATGTCGACGCAGTTGATCTGGGTCTGAGATTCAGAGGATCAGCGATTGCGGATCACCATGTGGTGTTGTCAGCGACACTCAACTTGGGTTGGGCGACTGATATGGAATCTGCAGAAAATAAGTTGTCTGAAATCGTAAAGTGGCGCCGAGAGAATCAACCGGGTGGGCAAAACGCCGGATCAGTTTTCGTTAATCCAGTACCTGGGGAAGTTTCTGCTGGTGCGTTGATTGATCAGATTGGCATGCGCGGTTTTCGAATTGGGACTGCACACGTGTCAGAGAAACATGCAAACTTTATTCAATCTGAAGAAGGTGGGTTGGCGTCTGACGTAGTGCAGGTGATGGCCGAGATTCGTCGTCGGGTGAAAGAGTCGACGGGTTACGACTTGCGTAGCGAGATACGTCTTGCCGGTTTTGATGCGACCACTGACCCTTCGCTTGTCGAAGTATTGACAAGCGAGTCTGATACCAGCGTGGCTACCGTGCGTCTCGAGCATATTTTTGATCGCAACTCAAGCACATCTGTTTCCACCGACACATCTATTCCGATATCCGTGTTGACATCTACGACTTTCCAAGATGCGTTGGATGTGCCCACAGAAGTATTCGACGAATTGCGAGCCGTGTTTGGTGATGAGACGTCAACCACCCAAGAACAACCCGTGATTGCTTCAGTGACCGATATAAAAACCAGAGAAGTGACGATGTTGGCAGATCCCACTGATGCATCAGGAACTGCCACAATGGATCGATCTGCGACTGCGCCAAGTCGCATTGTCATTGTTGACGAAGACTTCCGTCAACCATCGGAGAGCGATTTCCCATCGGACACTGCATCGCAGTCTGTGAACCAAGCACCAACGTCGGTGCGGGTAATGATCACGGACGATGATGTTGCGCAAGATATTGACGCTGAAATAATTGTCGGTACTCAGTGGAGCGATGGACCTAGATCGCGCCAAATCTTGGGCAAAATCACCAACAAGTTTGCT
>CAINTF010000195.1 GCA_903853285.1 uncultured Acidimicrobium sp.
AGGATTTTGTGACCATGCCCGACCAAAGCGAACTAGACAACATGCAATCGATCACTTGTCCGGTGGGTCTGGGTGATGCTGTGGCCTTCCACTATCGAACCCTGCACGCAGCCCCGGGAACACTGGGCCCAGAAGTCAACCTCAGGCGTGCAGTCAGCTTTCGCTACGTAGGCGACGATGCAGTATTTGCTTCACGCCCGTGGCGCACCTCGCCACCACTTGAAGGCAATGGCCTATCGTTTGGCGATCAATTGAATGATCCGCGATTCCCTATCGTTGCAACTCGCTAGAACTTGAGCCCTACACGCCTTCGCGTAGCGGTGTCCCCATCGGTTTGAACGAAAACCTGCGGAACACTTCGGCGTAGCCACCTTCATACAACAACCCGGCCTCGCGAGCACGCTCTACTGCGTTGACGCGCGTCGATAAGTTTGGCACTTCGTACCACGCAACTCCCGGCTGTTCGTGGTGGGCGATATGCAAATTATTGTTCAGCATGAGCAGGCTCATAAATGGCCCTGCCATCACCATTGCGGTTCGCGTCTCTTCCCCAGCCTGATATTTGTGTTCTGGAAATGGACGAATCGCATTGAGGATTCGCCCTCCATACGTAGTGCCAAGTGCAAATTGCCAGAGCGGCATCCCTGCAACCGAATGAACTAAATAGATAACGGCCACTAAACCGACGACATGAACTGCCATAGCAAACCAAGCCTGCTTATCGCCTCGAAGCATCAGACGAATTTGGGACCACAGGTATGTCACTGTGCTCACAATCGTCCATACAAACATGCGAAACAGAATGGTGCGATTCGCCCAGTAGGCAGCCCTACGAATTGGACCCGCACTCTCCCACGCCTCTGGCGACACGTAATAACTTTCGTTATCTAGTCCAGGGTGCGTGAGATCGGACTCATGGTGTTCAAGGTGATCCTTCTTGAAAGAGAAATAGGGGATCCACAGCGTGACAGGAATCGATCCAATTGCATCGTTGATCCATCTGCGACGGAACGGATGTCCATGGATTGTTTCGTGCTGCATGCTCAGGTGCCACGCACCGAGCACACTCAGGAACGGAATAGTCAACCAAGGCGTCAATACTTCGCGACGCATCACAGTGAGAATCGTGAGCCCATAAACCGCGACGATAACGGCGAGCGTACGCCACTCACCTCGCCCATTGAGGGCTGATTTTTGCGAAGGAGGGGCTTGAGACACGCTTTCATTCTACAATGTGACCGTGTCCCAGCCAGTTGCTCTCGCCAAAACTTATGGCCCAGGAATCATGTTTGTAGGCGTAGTGACATTTGTCGGTTTTGTTATCCATTGGAATTTTGAAACCATTTCTCCTCTTGTCGCATCGCTGGTGTTGGGTGTACTTATTGGAAACATCATTTCGATCCCAAAAATATTTATACCCGGACAGAAGTTTGCGGCAAAAAAGATCCTGCGCTTTGGCATCGTGCTTCTTGGCACACAACTAGCACTCAAGCAGGTCGTTGATCTCGGTGGCCGCGAATTAATCGTCGTTGTCGGTGTTGTTGCGCTCACATTCCTTGGCACATTGTGGCTTGGCCCACGTCTTGGAGTATCAAAATCACTTTCGCTGCTCATCGCTACAGGATTTTCAATCTGTGGTGCTTCCGCCGTCGCGGCAATGGAGGGCGTAGTTGATGCTGACGAAGAAGAAGTCACTTATGCGATTGCGCTCGTGACACTGTGTGGAAGTTTGGCAATTGTGCTACTGCCGCTCTTACGCAACGTACTTGGTCTTTCAGATCCACAATTGTTTGGATCGTGGGTCGGGGCAAGCGTTCATGATGTGGCCCAAGTGATAGCCACTTCGTCCACTGGCGGAGAAACAGCGGTACATGCAGCAACTGTTGTCAAACTTTCTAGAGTCGTGCTGCTTGCCCCACTTGTCGCCAGCGTCAGCATCTGGGTCCGCCGCCCATCGAGTGGCCTTGTCGCCAAAGCAGACAAAAAACACGTCAGCATTGTTCCGATTTTCGTCATCGGTTTTCTTGTGATGATTGCCGTGCGCACAACCGGCGTGATTCCGGAAAACTGGCTAACTAAGCTCAAAACAATTGAACAAGTGTGTCTCGCAAGCGCGCTCGTTGGTCTGGGCTCTGATGTCCGTATTACCAGACTCGTCAAAGTTGGTGGCCGACCACTACTACTAGCGCTTATCAGTTGGTTTGGTATTGCAGTCGTTTCGCTTATTGGTGTCCGACTCGTTGCCTGAAGATGAGAACTACAAACTAGAGCGCGCCAACCACACACTTGCCGCCCCGCACTACAGCGCGAGTTTGATTCACGCCTGGTCGGTATGCAAGATGAATGTGGCTTGGTGCGTCCATCACAACCAAGTCGGCTCGCGAGCCCGCACATAGGTTGCCAATGTCTGTGCGGCGCAATGCCTGGGCACCACCCTGCGTGGATGACCACAACGCCTGGTCTGGCGTCATTCCCATCAGGATCACCGCAAGCGACATTACAAACGGCATCGAAGTGGTGTACGACGACCCCGGATTGCAGTCTGTAGCAAGAGCAATAGTCACTCCCTGTTCGATCATGTGGCGAGCGTGTGGAAATGGCGAGCGAGTGCACAACTCGGCTGCAGGCAACAATGTGGCCACAGTGGTTTTGTTTGCACTAGACAGGGCCTCAATGTCTTTTTCGGTGAGGTGTGTGCAGTGATCACACGATGCAACACCCAGTTCAACACCTAGCTGTACTCCACCACCTTTTTGCAACTGGTTTGCATGAATTCGAGTACCAAGGCCAGCTTTTGCACCAGCCTTCAGGATCTCGCGTGACTGATCGACATCGAATGCGCCGCGATCACAAAATACGTCAATCCACTTTGCATGAGGCAAACAAGCATTCAACATTTCACCTACAACGAGATCAACATAATCTTCCTGGTCAACATCAGTTGGATAGAGGTGTGCACCAAGAAATGTGGTTTCGGTGGTCACCGTGCGTGCAATTCGCATTGAACGCTCTTCGTCCTTCACCGATAGTCCGTATCCAGACTTCACTTCAAGCGTCGTAGTACCCGAGCACAACGCTTCGTAAGCCAGATGCTGAGCGTTTAATGACAGCAATTCATCACTAGCCGCGCGTGTAGCCATCATGGTGCTCTGAATGCCGCCTGCCGCATATGGAAGGCCTTCCATGCGCGCTTCAAACTCTTGCGCCCTGTCGCCAGCAAACACGATGTGAGTGTGGCTGTCAACAAAGCCAGGGATGATTGCGCATCCGTCACAACCGATTGGTTGTGCTTCGGTGTACTGATCAATCTGATCTTGTGGACCGCACCAAACAATCTTGCCGTCGTCATCGGCTACAAGGCCTGCATTGTTGATGATGCCAAGCGGACCGTTGCCAATCGCAGGGTCATTCGTAACAAGGTGACCAATGTTGTTGAGCGCGAGCATTATGAACCGTGCTTTGCGACGAGTGCCTTAGCGCGATCCACGAACGCATCGTGATGAAAGAGATTAAATGAGTCCCATGTAGTCAAAGTTCCAGAGTCAATCACTTTGTCAAGAAACAACAGTCCGTCCAAGTGGTCAACTTCATGTTGAAACGTGCACGCTGTCAGACCAAGTATGTCCTTGTCGATCGGGTTGCCATCGCGGTCCCATGCGGTCAAGTGCAGTCTCGTATGGCGAGCAACTTGCCCACGAATACCCGGCACCGACAAACAGCCTTCCATGTTTTCAAACATGTCATCGTCGAGTGGTGTGAGCACTGGGTTGACCAAAATGGTTAGCGGTACGCGCGGCTTGTATGGGTAACGCGGATTGTTGTCAACCTCGACTGCGCAGATGCGCTGGTGGCGCAGCACCTGAGTTGCAGCAAGTCCTGCTCCATTTGCATGACGCATAGTCTCGATGAGGTCATCAATAAACGCTTGAGTCTCTGGCAAGGCAAGTTGCTCGCGAGTTACTTCTTTTGCCACCCACTTGAGTTCTGGGTGACCCACTGTTGCTATCGGTAATACGGCCATAAGGCTTACAGTGTAACGACTGCAGCAATTGCCCTTCCAAGTCCACCGACCACATCGGGCACGGCTAGATGTATGTGATCCTGCACTATTTGACGCCCAGCGACCCAGACATCACGCACATCGGCTGGAGCCGCTGAATGAACAATATGGGCAGCAGCATTGGCGGCATCGAACGAAGCGAGTCGCACCGAGTCGAGCGACAGCGCGATGAAATCGGCGGGAGCGCCAACCCGAATTCCATGTTGCCCCCATCCAAGCGCAGTTGCACCGCCTGACGTTGCCGCAATGAGCAAACTTGCGGGCGTATGGGCGCCACGTTTACCGGACACGAGTCGCTCATCTGTTTCTACTGCGCGCGCTTCTTCGAACACGTCAATGAATGCATTCGAATCCGTACCGAGCGATAACACTGCCCCACCAGCGCTCAACGAGCTCGCAGGACCAACGCCGTCGGCTAAATCGCGTTCTGTTGTTGGGCACATACAGACACCACTGTGACTTGAACACAGCAGCTCGATGTCTGAAGTTGTCAAGTGGGTTGCGTGCACTGCGGTGAAGTGTCTTCCAAGCAGACCCGCATCAGCCAATACCTGTGTTGGTGTCTTACCGGTGGCAGCAATGCACGCCGCATTCTCTGCCGGCTGCTCACTGACATGAACATGCACAACTTTGCCGTGACGATTCGCAACTACTTCTTCTAACTCACTCGGATGCACTGCGCGCACACTGTGTGGAGCCATGCCGACTGTCCAGCCCGGACCGTGTTCACTACTGATATCGCCTTCACCGAGCGCATCGACTCTGTCAAGCCAATTGTCAATCGTGCCATCTGAAAAACGTTTCTGTTCAGCGAGTGGCTCGGGTTTGTCGAGAGCCGCATGCAAGTAGGCAACGTCAAGCAAAGCCATGCGAATACCCGCACGTTGAGATGCTTCAACCATTGCAAGACCCATCTCGTTCGGGTTCGTATAACGCTTGCCATCTTGCTGATGATGGATGTAATGAAACTCGCCAACACCCGTAATGCCGCTCAATGCCATCTCGGCAAAAGTCATCGCTGCGAGTTCGCCATAAGTTTCTGGTGTTAAACGATTGGCAATCTCGTACATCGGAGTGCGCCACGACCAAAAATCTCCTGTGCCACCGTGAGTGCGTCCGCGCAATGCACGATGAAATGCATGACTGTGTGCATTCACCAATCCGGGCAGCACAACTCCAGAGATGCGCACATCGGTTGCTTGCGCCTCCACACCATCTTCAACGCTCGTGATCACACCGTTGCTGACGCCAATACGTACATTGGCAACAGCAGACTCAGCGCCCCGCCAAGCCCACTGTGCATGAAAAGTTTGAGTAGCCATGGTCTGCAATCGCTCAGCCTTCGCGCATTGGTAAGCGCACTCCGCGTTGATCGGCAACCTCGATAGCCCTGTCATATCCCGCGTCTGCGTGCCGAATAACGCCCATTCCCGGGTCGGTCACCAGCACGCGCGCAAGCTTCTCTGCAGCCAAGTCGGTGCCGTCGGCAACCGCAACCATGCCGGCATGAATACTGCGGCCGATACCTACGCCTCCGCCATGATGGATACTCACCCAGGTTGCACCGCTAGCAGTATTGACGAGCGCATTAAGTAGAGGCCAGTCGGCAATGGCATCTGAGCCATCGATCATCGATTCGGTTTCGCGATACGGCGATGCAACAGAGCCAGAATCTAAATGGTCGCGACCAATCACAATCGGTGCCTTGAGCTGACCCTTTTTCACCATCTCGTTAAACCGCAAACCAAGAC
>CAINTF010000196.1 GCA_903853285.1 uncultured Acidimicrobium sp.
ATCGACCGGCCGCTTGTCGCAATTTGTTGTTGATCAATCAGGAGATAAATCAGATAATCAAACGATGGCTGCATCATGACGAGTAACTCTGCTGGCTTTGTTCCACCCCCATATCCGTACGACCGTCTGGACGCGTTTAAGACCGTTGCCGCGAAGCACGAAGGGGGAGTCATTGACCTCAGTGTCGGCGACCCATGTGATGCTCCATCGAGCGCCGTCATTGCTGCACTTTCCGCATCGCATCTCGAGCGTGGTTACCCGCCATCTATTGGCATCGAACCATTGCGAAGTGCTGCGCGCTCGTGGATTCAGCGCAAGTTCGACATTGACATTCCGCTTGCACAAATTGCTGCGTGCGTTGGCAGCAAAGAATTCGTTGTCACTACGCCGCAGTGGATGAAGTTGCGCACCCCATCGCGTGACACTGTGTTGTTTCCTGCCGTGAGTTACCCAAGTTATGCAATGGGCGCAACGTTGTCGGGTTGCAGGCCAGTAGCGGTGCCAATGACGGCAACCGGCGGGCTTGATCTCACAAAGATCAGTGCAGACGATGCAAAGCGCGCACTCATGATCTGGATGAACTCGCCAAGCAACCCAACTGGCGCACTCGATGACATGGGTGCAGTTGTCGCCTGGGGTCGCAAAAACGATGTTCCAGTTTTTAGTGATGAGTGTTATGTCGAGTTCACGTGGCGGGGCAAGCCGCGAACAGCGCTTGAATATGGCACGCAAGGTGTAATCGCACTGCATTCATTGTCGAAGCGTTCGAACCTTGCAGGTCTACGCGTTGGTTTTTATGCGGGTGATGCCGACATCGTGCACTACCTCAAAGAAGTACGCAAACACGTTGGCATGATGGTGCCGGGGCCAGCGCAAGCTGCGGGTGTGGTTGCGCTCAATGATGACGCAAGTGTGAAAGTGCAGGCAGGTGTGTATCGCAACCGCCTCGAGCGCACAGCCGAAGTCCTGAGCAAATGGTCTGGTCGCGCTATTGATTTACCAGCAGGTGGTTTTTACTTGTGGTTCGATGCAACTGATGGCTGGGAATTTGCAGAACGACTCGCAACCGAGGGTGGGGCTCTTGTAAGCCCAGGTGATTTCTACGGCGCTGGCGGATCAAACAATGTTCGTGTCGCGGTTGTGCAACCCGATGACCGAATTGAGTTGATGGCTCATCGCCTCGCTTAGAGGCGGCGGAGTACGGTTACGAGCTTGCCGTAAACCGAAACTTCGTCAGTCTCAAACTTCATCGGCTTCATTGAAGAATTGGATGGTGTGAGAGTGATCGTGTTGCCGGTCTTTGCAAAAGTCTTGATAGTCGCTTCGTCACCTGGAATACCAGCAACGACGATGTCGCCGTTATCGGCAGTTGTCTGTTGACGACACACAACAAAGTCGCCATCCAAAATGCCTGCGTCGATCATTGAGTTGCCGCGAACACGCAACATAAACAATTCGCCATCACCAGTGAAGTCCATTGGTAGGGGAACGAGTTCTTCAACATTTTCTTGTGCGAGCACGTTGACTCCTGCAGCAACGTCGCCAACGAGTGGAACGTGTTTCACTGGGCGCCTCTCCATTGCAACGCCACTGGATGCTTCGTAACGAACTTCAATCGCACGTGGCTTCGTTGGATCGCGATGTAGGTAGCCGAGTTTTTGCAGTGTGCCGAGGTGGTTGTGCACGGTGGCCGATGAACTGAGGCCAACTGCCTCTCCGATCTCGCGTACCGATGGCGGGTAGCCACGCTCACGCATGTTCTTTTCGATGAAGTCGAGGATGCCTCGCTGGCGGTCGGTGAGCTGGGTGTGGGCGCTTACAGGGAGGGAAGTCATGGCTCCATCGTACGGGTGTTCGCCCCCAGAGTCAAACACCTGTTCGGCGAACAAATGTTCGTAAGATCCGCAAACTCCGAACACCCGTTCGCTAGAGTGGTTTGTACGAGATTAAACCCCCCTGAAACCCTTACAAACAAAGGAACTAATCATGGCACTAGCACTGAACCACCAAACTACAACCCGCCAAACAACGACCCGTCAGCATGTTCGCCAGGCCCGCCACCTCTACCTTGTTCCCGAGCTTGACCCAACCCCAGTTGGGGCTTACCGCCCAGCCAGCCGGCCAGGTGCCCGTCCAGCCAGTCGTCCGGCAGCTCGACGTTCCGCCCAGCATCCATCATTGGCTACTAACGCGGCCAGCGCCCCTTCGGTTGCCACGTACCAGCGCCGTCGGCTCGTGGTGTTGGTTGCATCGATGCTCATCCTTGGTGTCGTTATCGCAGGCGTAATCGGCGTAACTGGTACAACAGCTCAAGCCGATCAAGCTGTAGCAGGCCAATCAGTTGAACCTCGCACGGTTGTCGCACAACCAGGCGACACGTTGTGGGCGATTGCACAAAGGGTTGCCCCTCAAGCAAACATTTCGGATCTTGTTGATCAACTCGTTCGCATCAATGGTGATGCAATTGTTGCTGGTCAACTCGTTCGCATTCCATAATTTTGTAAATATCCCAATTTCTATTGATGTATTTGGTGTAATGTGCGTGAAATGCATTGCGCAAGTTGTTCGTTCGA
>CAINTF010000197.1 GCA_903853285.1 uncultured Acidimicrobium sp.
TTGTCAACGACATTTGGAATCGCAGCGACGACCATCAGCACAACAACGGCCGCAGCGTCGCCAGTTATCTCAGCAGTAGTTTCTCAGCTTCCGCAGTTTGGCGACAGTGGTCCAGAAGTTGTTCGCCTCCAAGAGGCAATTTTGGCCCGTGGTTTCAGCATCAAAGGTGGTGTCACTGGTGCGTATTCGGATGCGACTCGTTCCGCGCTGAAGTCATTGCAAAAGATCGCCGGCTTTAAAGCCACCGGAACTCTCGATGAAAAGACGGCAAAGTTTTTGGGACTTGTTGATGTCGTAGCTCTCAGCACATCTTCGCTGCCAGCGGTTGGCGCAACAGGTGACGCTGTGTGGTCAGTGCAGCAAGCACTCATCAACAGTGGTTTTGCAGTTAAGGGTGGTGCTGATGGAAAATTTGGTCTCGCAACAACTATCGCGCTTGGAAAGTTTCAGTCAGCTAAAGGATTACCAGTAACAAAGGCCGTAGACGAAGCAACAGCAGTTGCTCTTGGCATGTTGAGTGCGCCGAAGCCAGTTGTCGCTGCAGCAGTAAAGACTGCCAGCGTCACCGCAGTGAAGTCGAACTCGTATCCTAAGCAGGGTGACCGCAGTGAACAAGTAAAAGCAATTCAAACAGTTTTGGTCAACGACGTGATTGGTCTTGTGGGTGGTGCTGACGGTCGTTTCGGTGCGGGTACTTCCGCAGCAATTGCTGAATACCAGCGACGTCGTGGACTCAGCATCACCGGCACGATGGACGATGCAACATACGCAGCAATGTTTGCTGCTCCGGCAGCGGCTCCTGCTCCAGTCCCTACAGCAACTCCTGCATCTTCGACCATGACTTTCGAAACACTTCCAACCCGGGGACAGTCGGGTGAATTAGTGCGCACTTTGCAAAACGCTTTGATAGCCAATGGAACTGAAATCAAGGGTGGTGCTGACGGTGTGTTCGGTGTTGCCACAACAGTTGCAATCACAAACTTTCAAACAGCTCGCGGTCTCAATCAGTCAAAGGTGCTCGACATAAATACTGCAGTTGCGCTCGCTCTGATCCCAAGCCTTGAATCGCTCGGCCTCCCAACATTGCAGGTGTTTCCAATGCAAGGTCGTTGTGGCTTTACTGACACTTGGGGTCAGTCACGTTCGGAAGGTCGCTCACATGAAGGCACTGACGTCATGGGAGCACGCGGCTTGGCACTGTATGCAACTAACGACGGAGTGATTAGCAAGGTGTCAACCGGTGGACGTTTGGGTGGCAATGCCATCTATGTCAAGCTGCCAAACGGAACATACTTTTACTACGCACACCTCGACAGTTTCGCTCCTGGCATGGCCGCTGGTGTCCCAGTTAAGGCTGGACAAATCATCGGTTATGTCGGATCAACTGGCGATGCAGGTACCCCACACTTGCACTTCGAAGTTCACCCATTCGGTGGAGCTGCTGTCAATCCATACACAATTCTCAAGGCAGTTGATGCTTGCAACACAACGGACGTGCTCCCACAGCCGTAACTAGCAAGCTAAACAGTCTCGACGGGTGGGACGGTGACGATGTGAGAACCATCATCGTCTCACCCAAATTATCTTTTGTACTTATCTAGTTCGATCCGCTGGATCCAGATGCTCTAAATCACTCAGTCTCTCGAGGCTAAATGTGTAGCCGTCACCAAGTTTGATGGCTTTGATCGTGGTCATCGATGCATGACCGATAACGAATCTCTCCCACTCCCAAGGAGTCGGTTCGAGCCCGAGTAAATGGCAGATGATGACGCTGTTTGTGCCAGCGTGCGCGACAAAGACAAAGCTTGTTTGTGGATCATCTATATCCCAAACAGGCAGTACGGAATCTTGTCTTCTGATGCCGTGATGCCCCAAGAATTCCGCGCAACCACTTCGTATCCGCTTGACGAATTCACTGACTGGTTCACCACCCGACAGACCAGACCAACGATCCAAAGCATTGGCCTTTGCGTCATCGTTATAGGCCTTAACAGTGATCTCTGCAGGTTGACCGTGCCACGCAGGCTCACGAATCTCTTCCAACCATGGCTCGATCACTTGGGGTCGGGAGTGATGCTTCAAAAATGGTGCAGCCGTCTGACAAGCCCGAAGCAAAGGACTGACAAAGACATGATCGAAACGATCATCTCTTAAGCGTTCACCCAAAATGTCTGCTTGACGAAAGCCCAACTCCGACAGAGGAGGGTTGACAACACTTCGACCATCTTTCACCCACTCGGGTTGTGCATGACGAATCAGGACAAATTCCATCACCACAATCTAGTTTGCACTAGCCCGAAGTTGTGGTTGCGCTTATTCTCTCAACCTTGCACTGAGCAAACGACTTATCAATCATCTCATCAAATTGAGAGTCAGACATCGAGCCACTCTCTAGAGAGTTATTTGTCAAAAGAGTACCGACACATAGCGCCTGCTCCGGTGTCAACACCACGGCAAAACGTTCCGCAACGAAGTATGCATACGAACGCAATGCACTTTCTTCGTTGTCGAAGCCTGTGTTCAAATCCGGTTGTGGTTCTACATCAATAGACGGGCTCGGCAGGTTAACCACATCTCCTGGCGCACGATTGACACCGCTTCCCAGATTCACGCTGCAAGAATCCGCAATAAATGAGCGCACCGCGTCTAGAGCCTCGACATTGTCATTGCGAGAAAGATCTTCTATTGAAGCAAGAACTGCAGCATCACTCACGCCAACAGAGCCTTCCCAGTAAACATTCTGCAGAGCGATGGAAACTGCATGGTATGCGCGCTCTACTTGCGCAAACTGTTCTACGAGATCCGGGGGTGCAACGTCGCCTATTGCAACTAATGACGAGAGCAAA
>CAINTF010000198.1 GCA_903853285.1 uncultured Acidimicrobium sp.
GCCTCGACCGCTTTCACGAATGCCAGTGGTTGTTGCAACAGCAACTTCGCCCCAGCCATCGTCGTAGTTGGATTCTTCAACGCGCACACGTGAGTCCATACCAAGCGTAAGTTTTTCAAGTTCTTTCGTGAGCGAGATCTTGTCGGCCGTTGCGTATGCAGCCAATTCGTCGTCCCAAAACTTTTGTGGAATTTGAGCAACACCATCTGGTTCGGCAAGGCCTGCGTATTCATCTGGCGTACCAAAAGCAACGTTGTCACGCGCATCGGCAAGTACTTCGGCAATGGCGTCGGCATCAAGAGTGCCTGCATAGGCAAAGCCGGTGCGACCATCTTTGATTACTCGAATGCCAATGCCTTCGCTTTGCGCCGAAACGAAATGCTCTACTTCGCCTTCATACACGCGCACTGCAGTCTCGCCACCACGGCTGACATAGGCCTCAATTTGCTCGCCTTTCGAGGCCTTAGCAACTACTCGGTCAACAATTGCTTGCAGATCGGGAACGCTATTGCTTGAGCTATTGCTCATGCTGCTGTTCCACCAATGGTCATTGCCTTCACCCGCAGCGTTGGTTGACCATCGCCCACTGGCACGCCCTGGCCATCTTTTCCGCACATGCCAGGGTTGCCCATAGCAAAGTCATTGCCAAGTAAGTCGATGTCTTTCAACACCTGTGGTCCGTTACCAATCAAGTTGCTTTCGCGCAACGGTTCAGTGATCTCACCATTTTCGATGAGGTATGCCTCGACCATTCCAAACACGAAGTCGCCACTTGCTGTGTCAACACTGCCGCCGCCAAGTTTCGCCACATACACACCGTGTTCAGTTGCGCGCACAATGTCATCGGGGTCTTCGGTTCCGTTGGTTACAAACGTGTTGGTCATGCGCACCATCGGCAAGTCTGCATAACTCTGTCGACGACCGTTGCCGCTTTGACGACGGTTCTCTTTGCGTGCTCGTAAGAAGTCCCACATGTAGTCGGTCAAAATCCCGTTTTCAATTAGTACGTTGCGTTGCGATGGATGACCTTCATCGTCAATACCAATTGCGCCCCACTCTCCGCTCATCGTTCCATCATCAATTAATGTCACGAGAGGTGAAGCAACAAGTTCGCCCATCTTGCCGCGATACACGCTTGCGCCTTTGCCAACAAGGTCTGCTTCAAGTCCGTGTCCGCATGCTTCGTGAAACAACACACCGCCACTGCCCTGCTTGATCACAACCGGCAGCGAACCCGATGGTGCTGGTCGTGCTTGCAGTTTTACAATTGCTTGCTTCGCTGCACGGATTGCCATCTCTTCAACATCGTTCTCATCGAACACTTCAAAACCAATGGTGTGACCAAGCGAGTCATAACCGGTTTGCATTCCTGCATCGCCTGTTGCCACAACACTCACACGAAACAATGTGCGAACTTGATCATCGGCGCTAAACACTCCGTCACTGTTAGCAACCAAGATGCGCTTGTACGAGTCGCCATACGCTGCCGACACTTGCACGATTGCTCCGTCGATTGAACGAGCTGCAGCATTGGCCCTATTCAGCAATGCAACCTTGCTTGCTTTTGGAACTTCGTTCGGTGCAATACGCACGGTGTTTACAGGGTGGCGCAGCAACGTTTGAAGAGCAATCTTGTGCACTCCGCCGTCCCCTTGGCGTGCTGCGGCAGCAGCAGCTTCAGCGGCTGCAAGTAGCCCGCGTTCAGACAAGTCTGATGTGTGGGCAAAACCTGTTGTTTCGCCAGCGACCACACGAATACCAGCGCCGCGGTCGCGGCCGCTTGTGACTTGCTCGACCTTGCCATCATCGAGCCCAGCCGATGTAGAGCGCTTGTCCTCTATATAGATCTCTGAAAACTCGGCCCCAGTGCTCCGGCCCTTAGCCAACACTTTGGCTATTACATCGGCTTCAACAAGATTCTCGCGAGTGCTTATAGACATGGTCATCAGCCTACAATTTTTATGTGACAAGCAGCCCGAAGCCAGCAACGGCGGTTGCTGTGCCACGCCACCACCGCACTTTGTGGTGGAAAGAGGCGTTAATTGTTGCTGCGTTCTACACCACATATACGTTGATCAGAAACCGTTTTGGTTCGGCGTTTGTCAATGGCGAGGACCGTCCAGTGCACGCATTCACAAACGCAATGCGAGTGATCAAACTTGAGCGACTCATCGGTCTTTTTCATGAAGAATCGATTCAAGGATTTTTCTTGCCGCATGTGTGGTTAATCAAAGCGATGAACACGTATTACGGCACTGCGCATTTTTTTGTAACTCTTAGTGTGTTTGTGTTGCTGTTTCGCCGCCGCCCAGATGTATTCGGCCAGTGGCGCAACACACTTGCAGCGATGACCGCATTAGCAATCGTCGGTTTTGTTTTATTTCCGCTCATGCCACCACGACTGCTTGATGCGCCATGCCCAAAAGCAGGCGTTGGCTTCGGCGGTGCGTGCATCGAGAGCCCATTGCGCAACTACAACGGTGCCCTCAACTTTGGTTTCGATGACACCGTCGAGATATTCGGTGGTCCATTGCACTTCAACAAAGGTGCGGCCGCAAAACTTTCTAATCAATATGCGGCAATGCCCTCATTGCACATTGGTTGGTCAACATGGTGTGTGTTTGCACTTTGGCCAATTACCAAAAAGCGATGGCAGCGAATTGCATTGTTTTTGTATCCGATGCTGACCTTATTTTGCATCATCGTCACCGCTAACCATTTTTGGCTCGATGGTTTAGGTGGATTAATTGTCTTCGGAGTTGGCTATGTCTTGGGCACACAGCTTCATCGATGGAACCACCGCAGGCTCGACCTGAAACTGGCTACCCAAATGGCGTCACATCCGTCTTTTTAGTCACAGCCCCAAATCGCCTTATTAGCGCGGCAGGTCCGTCAGATAGCGTAAATATCCATGGTTCTTGAAGTAATCCGTCAACCCAGTGATCTAAGAGGTTTGACGGCTCCTGAGCTCGAGCAACTGGCTGCCGAGATCCGCGAATTTGTTGTTGCTGCAGTTTCCGAAACGGGTGGACATTTGGGCTCCAACTTGGGTGCCGTCGAACTCACGCTTGCCCTTCATCGAGTATTCGATTCGCCGCGCGACGCCATTTTGTGGGACACAGGCCATCAGGCTTACATCCACAAGATTGTTACTGGCAGGCGAGGCGGTTTCAGCCAACTGCGCCAGGCTGGCGGCATATCTGGTTATCCAAGTCGTGAGGAAAGCGTGCACGACTTCATCGAAAATAGTCATGCATCTACCGTGCTCAGTTATGCATACGGTCTTGCTGTTGCCCGCGATGCAGGCAAGACACCAGACCGCAGACACATTGTTGCCATCATCGGCGATGGCTCAATGACGGGCGGCATGGCGTATGAGGCGCTCAATAATCTGGGTCACTCTGGCAAACGCGTCATCATTATTCTCAACGACAACGGTCGAAGCTATGCGCCAACGATTTCTAATCTCACAAAGGGCGGCCCAGCCGAGCGAGTCTCACGAAAGCTTTCCAACAAACTCACCGATATTCGTCTCAATCCTGTGTATGTGCGGCGTCAACGCAAGTTTGAAACATTTCTCAAAAAACTACCGTTCATAGGTAAGCAAGCCGAGCGCGGAATGGAAGCGTTCAAGGCAGGCGTTCGAGAGTTTTTGCAACCACCAGCATTTTTTGAAGCACTCGGTGTTCGATACATCGGACCAATCGATGGACACGACATGAAAGCAATGGAATTTGCATTCACTGCCGCACAACAACGGGTCGAGGAAGGTCCAATCGTTATTCACGTGATTACTCAAAAAGGTCGTGGATACTCGCCAGCAGAGGATGATGACGAAAAACATTTGCACGATGCACCAGTGTTTGACCCAATAAATGGTCCACCAAAATCTGTGCCTACTGGTTACACCGAAGCGTTTGCTGACACCATCATCAAACTCGCCGAACAAGATTCACGCATTGTTGCAATCACTGCCGCGATGCCTGGGCCAACAGGTTTGATTCAGTTTCAAGAACATTTTCCAGATCGTTTCTTCGACGTAGGCATTGCCGAGCAACATGCGGTCACTGCGGCTGCTGGTATGGCAATGGGTGGCATGCGCCCCGTCGTTGCGTTGTACTCAACCTTTTTGAATCGCGCATGGGACCAAGTTGTCTATGACGTTGCAATGCATCGCTTGCCAGTGATTTTCTGTCTCGATCGCGCGGGCATTACAGGTGACGACGGTCCAAGCCATCACGGCGTCTACGACATGGCGCTGCTCTCCAAAGTTCCCGGCATGCGCGTACTTGCACCGTCGAGCACTCAAGACTTGCAACAAATGTTGAGTGACGCCATCTCGCTCGCCGACACTGGCCCGGTTGCTATTCGATACCCAAAGGGCTTGGCCCGCAATGTCGATGAAAATGACATCGGTTCAGGCCTGCAGGCACGCAAACTTGTTGACGGTCCAACCAAGCGCGTGTGCATCTTGGCTATCGGCAAACTCGTTGGTGCAGCACTCGAGGCCGCCGAAACACTTCAGGCCAGCAATGTTGATGTGACGGTGTGGGACGTACGCTCGTGCTCCCCGCTTGACCCAGCAATGATCGCTGACGCAATACAACACGATGTCGTAATTACCGCCGAAGACGGCATTCGTGATGGCGGCATTGGCATGACGATCGAGAACACGATCAACGATTTATTCCAGGCAGCAACGGGACATAAACGACCCATTGTCCAGGTGCTTGGCGTCCCCACAACGTTTGTGCCCACCGCCAAACCCAATGTGATTCTTCACCAAATGGGCCTCGACGCACAAGGTATTGTTGAAGCTGTGCTCAACACAATTGGTGCGAGATAACGATGCCCGAGAATTCTGGGTCAATCGTCAACATTGACGGTCGCCTACGCCGATCGTCCGCGCTCGCAACCAAAGAGAAAATACTGCAAGCTGCTGTTGCAGAAATTGCCGACCGTGGCTACGAGCGTGCCCGCCTTGTCGACATTGCCGAACGCGCCGATCTCACTGTTGGTTCGGTTTACACATGGTTTAAAAACAAGTCCGACTTGTTTAATGCCGCACTCGAGTATTCACTTGCCCAGCAACAAGAAAAAAACTTGGCTTTCGCGGACTCTGACGCAGCTCGCGAATTAGAGACCGAGCCAAACTCTCATTGGCTCGTGCTAATTGCCATGCTCGCACCTCGTCACATGATTTTCGACAAAGGACCTACCGATGCTCAAAAGCTCCTCATTGAAGCTCTGAAATCGGCTTGGCGCGACGAAGAGTCGTACGACACAGTTCGTCCTCAGATTGCCAAATTACTTGATCAGTACAAAGCAATCGTTGAAAACGCAATGGAATCTGGATCAATTGACAATGCGCTCGATGCCGGATTGCTGGCTCGGTTATTTATTGCCTTTCCCGTCGGGCTTTCATTGCTCACGCTTTCAGGATTACCCGACCCAGACCCTGCCGAATTCCTTCCGTTTTTCCAGCGCTTCGATAAGACGCTCAGGCCTCAGGAATAATTCAGCCTTAAATCTGTCTGGTCGCGCGGCAGGAGCCGTCAGTCCACATATACGGAGTCACAGCCGGACACGTGGGTGGCAA
>CAINTF010000199.1 GCA_903853285.1 uncultured Acidimicrobium sp.
ACCACCATGACAACTCCGGCGGAGAGGAAACCAATGGACAACATTGCAGGGAGCACGTTGGGGAGAATATGTTGCCACAGAATTTGGCGACGCTTCACACCGATGGATTCGGCTACCAAAATAAATTCGCGTCCTGCCCATGACATTGCAGTGGCTCGGACAAGTCTGCCAAGAATGGGGATAGCTACGAACGTGATCGCAATAATCAGCACCAATATTCTGGGGATTGTGTAACCCGGGTTGAACGGATCCGGACTAGCAAAAATGGCAACCATTGCCAATACGAGGATCAGCGTGGGGATTGACAATGTCACATTGAAGTACATCGTGATCACTGCATCAATAAAACCTCGCGCATAGGCGGCGAGAATGCCAAGCGCGCCACCGATAAGCATTGCGAATAGCACGGAAATAATGGCAACCGCCATAGAGATGCGAGTGCCATGGATAATTGCCGAAAGTTGGTCAACTCCGTTGTAGTCGGTTCCAAGAATGTGACCTTTAGAAAACATGCCGACTCCAAGGGCATCTGAGTCGTTGTAATCCCATGCAGGAAGAGGGAGCAGACGCAGAACAGTAGCCATGAGTGCGCAAATGAGAAACCACAGAGCCGACAACTTGTAGCCGAGTGGTTTGCCTTTAAGACCCACGGTTTGCCTTCACTCTTGGGTCAACAATCGTGTACAGAGTGTCGACAATGATGTTGAAAATCACAAAGGCAACGGCAATCAGCGCAATCACTGATTGGATCGCCAGGTATTGGCGTTGTGCGATGGAGGCGTTGAGCAGCATGCCAACACCGTTGAGAGCAAAGATTACTTCAATAATTACTGCACCACCGATGAGGGAAGCCATGTTGAGGGCAGCTGCGGTCATGAGTGTGGCGCTTGATGGACGAAACACGTGGCGCCAGAGGATCCAACGATTAGACAAACCTTTCGAGGAAGCCATGGTGACGAAATCTTCCTTGAGAGTGGAGATGAGATCGGCTCTGAATAAACGTGTGAATGTAGCGATAAGCCCGAGCGAAAGACTGAAAACCGGAAGGATCATTGACTTCACATGCTCAACTGGGTTCTCAGCCCAAGGAATGTATCCAAGTGGATTCACCATGTTGAACTTGACTCCGATGAGATAGGCGAGACCAAGGGCAACTGCAAAGTTGGGGATTGACGAAACGGCAAACAAGATGTTGCTGAGAATTTTATCGAGGCGAGAGTCTGCCTTATAGGCCAGCAACATGCCGAGTGGAATCGAACACACGAGTGAGAAGATCATCGTGTAAGCCATGAGCAAGAGTGTGCGTGGCAACGTTTGGGCGAGCATTGAAGTGACTTTGACAGCGTCGCCAAATGTGGCTGCGTAGTAGTAGCCCAAATCACCATGCAGAAACTTCCAGAGCCATTCGAAATAATACGAGAACACGTTTTTATCAAGGCCTAGTTGGGTGCGTACTTCGGCAAGTTGTTCTGGAGTACTGAACGGAAAGAGTGTTGAAGCAGGGTCTCCAGGGAGCAACCGCATCAGCAGAGTGACTCCGAAGGTCACAAAGAAGAGCACGAGAAGTGCTTGTCCTGCACGTTTGAAGTTGGCGAGAGTTTTAAACATTTTTCCCCATGTGAAATGCCGTGACCACAGAATATCAGCAAGGCAATAATCAGCACTAATCGCATAAATAGAAAATGCGGTGGGTTTACACCCACCGCATTTTCAACTTCTAGTTACTGATTAAGAAGTTTTACTTATGCCTTCGAAATCATTGCCCAGTCGCCGAAGCCTGGCTGTACCGCATCGCGGGTTCCACCATCTGGCAATACTGTGTCAGTGATACCGGTTACACCAGTTCCTGTTGCGAAGAACAGACCTTCTGTGTAAACGCCAGTCCAAATTGACTTGCCTTGGAGTTCTTCCATGCAAGGCTTGTATGGAGCTGCGTCACCCTTCAGTGCCACCATCTGTGCGTTCTTGAAGCAAGCTGCAAGTGCAGGGTTGGTGAAACGGAAACCAGAAAGTTCAAGGTTCGTGTCGGTCAAGAACAACAAGCCGAACTCGGCGAATGTTCCTGAAAGAGTGTTGAACTCAGTTGACTGCTGCTTCAAGCCAAATCCACGAAGGATGTAGGCGGTTGAAGTCACAGGAGCCATCAATGAGCAACCTGCTCCGGCTGCCTTCATCATGGTGCAGAACATTGTTGATTCTGCAGTTGATTCGGCGGTGTCGGAGATTGGAACTGAAATGTCCAAGTCCTTGCCAGTCTCTGTCTTGTAAGCAGCAACCTTCTCTTTGGCTTTTGCCAAGTTGAAGGTGATCATGCCTGGGAAGTACAACGGGTGACCCTTAGGAGCGATTGAAGTCGCTGCTGAACAGTTGCCACCACACAAGACTTTGGCGTACGAGACGCGGTCGAGTGCGTATGAAGCTGCTTCACGGGCTGTCTGGCTATTGAACGGTGCAGCAGTTGTG
>CAINTF010000200.1 GCA_903853285.1 uncultured Acidimicrobium sp.
CCGAGCACGAGCGTGGCATCAGTACTCGCAAGCAGATAACCGTCACCGTCAATAATGACAACTGTTCCCACTTTGGATTCGGAATATTCGTGAAGCACGTGATCGATGGAAGTCTGTTTTGTTTGATCAGCAAGTGCAAGCGCCGGTGTGATCCGACCACCAATCGTGAATGCATCTCGTTCAATCGCGGTTACTACCCGATCTCGCTCAATCGCTGTGAGGTGAAGACCAAGTGGAACGTCATGCGCTACTAGAACGAGTGCTACGAGCCCAACCATCGCTAAGAGCAGTCGTTTTCTCATTGCGGTGCCTCCAACCTAAAACCAACACTGCGAATTGCTTCAATCCACTTTGCATTACCAAGTTTTTTTCGGATGGCAGCAACATGCGCATCCAGGGTTTTGGTTGGTCCATACCAGTTGGTTTCCCACACTGCTTCCATAATGTCGTTGCGGCGATGAACGATGCCGGGCTGTGATGCAAGATATAACAACAAGTCAAATTCTTTCGCAGTCAGGTCCAAGGAAACACCGTCAAGAGTTGCACGACGAGCATCAGCATCTAAAGCAAGACCACCGACCGTTATTGCCGCAGAATGAATCGTTTCCGAGTTTGTAAGTCGTCGAGAAACTGCACGAATTCGTGCGATCAATTCGCGCAAGCCAAATGGTTTTGTTACATAGTCGTCTGCGCCGATCTCGAGTCCGAAAACACGATCAATTTCTTCATTGCGCGCAGTCAACATGATGATTGGAGTCTGATGCAATTGACGGATTCGTCGACAAACTTCAAATCCATCGAAGTCAGGTAGGCCGACATCGAGTAAATAAATATCAGGAACTTTTGCAGCAACCGCATCTGTGCCGTTGCTCACGCGACGCACCGACATACCAGCCGACGTCAGCCCAGTTGCCAATGATGAAGCGATTGCGTCATCGTCTTCAACAAGCAGAACGTCCACACCTCCATTGTCGCTCATTGGGGGACGTGGGCGTGAAAAGGCCGAATAATTGGATAAATCTTGGATAAGCCTTGTACCTCTGCTTTACCTACCACCAATAAGGTTTTATGCATGAGATCTGGATTCGTCACAACACTTTCAATGGTTGGCGTTCTTGCTGCAGGCACAACTGCATTTGCCGTCAATACTTCGTTACTCAATAATGCAACACAGAGCTCGGAAGCGTCCCCTGCTTTGCAGGCAGATGTCGTAGCTTTTGGCATCACCGATCAGACACCATCGACACTTGCCCCTACTCCTGGAGTAGCCGCACCATCTACAGTCCAGTCGCAATACAACATTGACGGTGCAGGCCTTGTCACACTCGCCCAGGATTCTGCGGTCTTAACAACTGTTGCAGTCGAGCCAGCAAACGGTTTTACTTTTGAAGCAAAAAATGAGTCTGATTCTCGCGTAGAAGTCCGGCTGACAAAAGATACAAAGCAATTGGTCTTCCACGCAGAATTGCTGAATGGACGAATCATTACTTCGCTCACGTCGCCTCGTGCGCCTCAAGTTGCGCCACAGGTTGCGCCACAGGTTGCATCAAAAGCCGCACCCGGCACAATCACTGTTGGGGCACCTGCGGGAGCAAAAAGTGGTGGTGACGATGATGACGAAAGCGAAAGCCACAATGGACGTCGCACGCAGAGCGAAGACGGTGAAGATGACGACGACTAGGCACCCAGTCATTTCTTGGGTTTGAATTTTGCGCAGCTCAAAACAAGCGACTGCGCTGTTTCAAAAGCTAGTTGAACAATTTCAAGAGTAAGCCTCGTTGAAACCGATTGTGGATATTCAATTTCGTTTCTCAAGATGCGCAATCGGTTGAGCGAACTCACCACAGGTGCTTCAACACCATCCACGACTGCGAGTAAATCTGCTACAACCCAGTGTCCTCCGCGAGCAGTAGGCCTGACTCCAAGTGAATACAAAATTGCTGTTGCCGCTATGCGCGCAGACGAGTAAGACAAAACGAATGCACCTTCGAGCGAACCAGTTGCCAATAGGGCATTGGCGTCTCTCAGGTTGATTTGGGAATTCGTTATGAGATGATTGTGAAATCTTTGGTCAACTAAAACTTCTTCAAGACGACCTTCGTTTATGAGATCTTGTACTCTTTGATTCCACATTGCTGACACCAAGCACCTCAAGTTCGACTAATGGTCGAGAGGTGATTTGCTTACGAAAACCCGTACCCGACTTATTTGCCCACCATGTGTGCGACTCGATTGTCGGATTGACGTCAATGGATAATATTTTTGAAGTTTTCTGTGAAACCTCTGCCACTTCACCAACATCCGGATTTCCAATAATGAGAACGTCAATATCATTAGGTGGAAACCCACGATTACCTTCAAAGCGTGCTGCCCACGAACCAAAAATGAAGAGTTTTTCTACACCAGGCAACGAACCGAATTCCTCGGCAATTACCTGTCGCGGACCGAACGACATCATGAGTAATTGACCAAGATGATGCTGCAGTGGTGAATCACCACCAGAAACAAGCCGAGAGCGACCAACTCGCCGAGACTTAACGAGTTCTGCCATCTCTGCTCGTTCCACCTCTCGCTGCACCGTGGGCAAAGATTGCTTGCTGACTTTTGCGAGTTCAGCAAGAGTCCACTCCCGTTGCGGGTTTGACAAAATTGCGCACAGCATCTCTGCTTGTCCGCGCGATCGCAAAACAGGAAGCAACAGCGATACAACTGTAGATTTCATAAAATGAA
>CAINTF010000201.1 GCA_903853285.1 uncultured Acidimicrobium sp.
CGGAAGTACTGACCAAGGTCGAGGTCTGCAACAACCGGTGCGTTGTCTTCCAAGCGGAAGCCCTTCGGTGCTGGTGGCGAGAACACTTCTTGGCGCAATGGTTGGTGGTGAACCTTCATCTCGTCGTAGACGCCCGCCATGCGATTGATTTTTGCTGCGTGTGGACCAGCTGCGTTGATCACTGTTGGCGCATTAAAAGTTTCGCCACTCTTCAGCGTCACTCCTGTTACTGCCCCATTGCTCGAATTAATAGCTACAACTTCTTTGTGAAATAAAAACTCTGCTCCATGCGACTTTGCTGCGTTGGCGAGGTTGTGGGTCGCCAACATCGGGTCATCCATAAAACCACTGAGTGGGTCAAACAATGCCGAAAGTTGATCGTATGGATCGTCAGCAAACGCTGGGTCTTCAATGCTCTTTGGCGGGTAATACTTGCCCGTGTCAAAGGCTGGCCAGCGCTTACGCACTTCCTCTGGGTTCAGCACTTCGTATGGAATTCCAAATTGGTCCCAGAGCTCGCGTTGACGAATGCCGTCGTAACCCTCTGTAAGAAATACCAAATAGCCGGTCTTCACAAACTTGGCCATGCCATCTGGATCTTCGACACCAACAAACTTGTTCCAGTCATACCAATACTGGGCAGATTCCCAAGCCATCAAGATGGTGTTGAAGTTGGAGTATGTAAAGCGAATGATCGCCGAGGAAGCGCTTGTGGAACCGGCGCCAGCAGCGCCACCTTTATCAATGACTACAACCTTGCGGCCGGCCTTCGATAATTCGAGTGCGATAGATGCGCCCATCACACCGCCGCCGATAATGACTACATCAGTGTTGGTTACCGCTGTACTCATACTTGCTGATCCAAAATTGCATTCGCCCATTTGGCGGTGTCGGCCGTTGCGTTAAATGTGAATGAGTGGATACCGGCAACATTCAGTTCGTCTGCCTTGGCGGCAATATCGTTGAGCAGCTTTGTTGGGTCGTAGCCACCTGGCGCAAACATCAGCGTCAGCGACGCTTTGTTCTTCTTGAGATACCGCAATGACTGGCCAACACCAGTGCGCACACCAACTGACATCAAACGCGTGCGATCAACGACACCCGGCAATCCGAGATTGATTGGAGTTGTGAAGCCTTTAGCGCGCAAATCTTTTAGCCAAGCAAGAATCTTTGGCGCATCGAAACACATCTGCGTTGAAGCAAGACCCTTCACACCAAAACTCTTGAGCAATGCTTCTTTTTGAATGACCGAATCATGCAAGTCGGAGTTGCTGATAGTTGCATGGCCATCTGGATACGCACCAAAACCAATCGTTTCAACGCCAGGGTTGGCACTCAAAAAATCCTTAATGAACGGCAAAGCAAATTGATAGTGAGGTGGGACTTCGGCGTCACCACCAATGATGAACACTTCTTTAATTCCTTTTTCGCGCACCCATGCGGCCAACTTGGCGGCGTGTTCTGGACCTTCAACAAGTCGTGCAGCAAAGTGTGGCACGACGTTGTGGCCTTTTGCCAACAACTGCTCACACAACTCCTGCGTCACCGCGATGCCCTTTGCAGGCGAGCAAGTTACTGACACTGATGCACCCTTTGGCAAGTCAGCAATTGCCTGATCGA
>CAINTF010000202.1 GCA_903853285.1 uncultured Acidimicrobium sp.
AGACAGGCGTGACGACGCTAAACAATGGCACGTCTGTGTCAGCCGGCTTTGAGAATGCGGCGTGCTATTCGAGCGGGGAGCATGACCAAGCGACCCATTTTCCATGTACGAGTTGCGTAAATATCCCGCGCCTTTTTGCGCGCCTGGCGCACCTGGCGGTCGGCTAATTGTTGATGCAGCACAAAATTTGCTTGAGCTTCCCCGAGTTCTGCCGCGCATCCGCGGGCATAGTCACGCGCCTGCAAGACACGCATCTCGGAGTCAGCCAACTCACGTCTAAGTACGTCTATCTGTGTCTGAAGTTGAGCGGAGTCGGTCAGGCTGAACCGGTGTTGTAGTACACCAATTTCGGCAAGTAGTCGTTCACGTGATGCATCGCGTAAGTCGGCCTGGTTCGTTGCATGTGAACCACTTTCACTCATGTACAAGATCTTACAGCAGGCTCTAATGTTGGATTGGGCAGTAAAATTCGGTGCATAAATTGATCGTCATTGCTAGCGTCATAGCGTCTCTCGGGCGAGTGGCGAAATGGCAGACGCGCTGGCTTCAGGTGCCAGTGTTCGAAAGGACGTGGGGGTTCAAGTCCCCCCTCGCCCACAACTGAAGTTGGTAGGGTTTTCAGCAGTCGTGAATCAATTAACCGAACTTCGTCGCTCCAAGAACCTTCTCTGGAACCTGACGCTTCGTGAACTGAGATCCAAGTATCGCCGGTCATTTTTGGGTTGGGCTTGGTCGATGCTTAATCCGCTGTCCAACATGATCATTTACTGGTTCGTTTTCGGAGTGGTTTTTGGGGCAACTGCTCCAACGGGACATCCATCTGGAGTCAATAATTACGCGCTGTACTTGCTCTCCGGCATATTGCCGTGGGGTTTTTTCTCGCTTGTTACCAACCTTGGGCTTGGTTCACTCATTGGCAATGCAGGTTTGGTACGCAAAGTATTTTTTGCTTGGGAGACACTAGTTTTTGCGCAAGTCATATTTTCATTCGTGCAATTCTGCATTGAAATGTCGTTGTTGTGTGTTGCATTGATTTTGGTTGGTAGCCCAATTTTGCCTTGGATTCCCGTTGCATTTTTAATGATGCTGATGTTGGCGGTGTATGCATCGGGCTTTGCGTTAGCGGTTTCGGTTGGCGCAGTGTTCTTTCGTGATTTGCGTTACTTATGGACGATCCTTATCCAGGTCATGTTTTTTGCAACACCAATTATCTACCCACCAGATCGCTTGGATGGAAAATTGCATCCATATCTTGAATTCATATTCCATTGGAACCCGATGGCGGTGTTCATCCTGTCGTTCCGCCGATTGCTGTATTCAGGACGGGCACCCGAGTTTGGCCACGTGGTGTACCTTGCGTGCGCCTCGGTGATTTCCTTCGTCGTTGGTTGGGCAATCTTTGTCAAACTGTCGAGGCGTTTAGCCGAAGAGGTGTAAGTCGTTATTTAGCGTGGCGCTCAATATTCCACGAAGATGGAACAGCAACTAAACCTTCTTCAAACAAGTCGTTTTGGTGCACATCAAACCTGACCCAATTTTGACAGTGGTCATATTCGGTTGTTCCGGTCGCATCAGTACACGCAACAGAGATGTAATACGTACCTTCCAATAACGGAAGATGAGGAATGTCAATCGTTGCGGTGACCGAATCAGGAATATTTCCAAGCGAAGAATTGGCTCGCTGAGACGTGGTGGACCACACGACGGTGCCATCAAGCTTGCTGATATAGATCTTGATTACCGGTGCACGAAGCGGCATTTGTGCAGTGATGTGGGTGGTCACTCGCATTGGGGCATTTGTATCGACTCGTTCAATGGCTTGGCCAGACATATCGGTGAGCAACACACTGTCAATGCGTGCCTCTTCTGTGCCCCAGCGTTCGCGCAAGTCGGCGTCCTTGGCGGAGTGCTGTGAATAACTCTGTCCTGTATACGCCGCGATCACTTCCGCCGCTGGCCCACGCATTTTAAGATGA
>CAINTF010000203.1 GCA_903853285.1 uncultured Acidimicrobium sp.
CACCATCGAATGCACCGGTGATAACGCGGAAGTGGTTTGCACCGAGGCGCATGATCGTCAAGTCTCCGCGGAAGCCGCCACCCTGGGTGAGTAGTGGGGTGTAGACGGAGCGACCAACTGGAACATCAACGTTGTTGACGCACATGTATTGCAAGAACGCCATGGTGCCAGGGCCGGTGAAATCGAACTCATTGAAAGCTGTGAGGTCAACCATGCCAACTGACTCGCGCATCTGCAAATGCTCTGCGTTGGTGATTGGTGACCACCAGCGTGCATCCCATTCACTTGGGCGAGCTTCACACTGACCCTTGAACTTGTCCATCAACTTGGCGTTCGAAGCAAACCACTGCGGGCGCTCCCAGCCACGGGCGTCAAAGAAGGTTGCACCGGCTGCTTCTTCGCGTGGGAAGAATGGGCTGCGGCGCATGTTGCGCTGCGTGCCCCATTGCTCGCGGGGGTGCACGATGCCGTATGTCTTGTTGAAGTGCTCATCGCAACGCGCATAGATGTGGTGGTCAGTTTTTTCATGCGCATAAAAGCGACTGATGTCTGACGAGTGTGGGTCACACAAATGCGGGTATCCGTATGTCATCCACTCGGCTACGAGCTGTGCGATGCCTGGGCCTTCTTTAATCCATACTGCAGCAGCAGACCACAAATTACGTACTTCAACTGTCTCACCAAGAACTGGCATTGCATCTGGTGTGAGCGACAAAAGACCGTTGATGGCGTATTTGATTTCGGCATCACCGAGCATCTCCATCAAGTCAATTGCTTGTTCCATCTGTGGATCAAAATCGTCTTGCGTGAGTGGCAATTCGGTAGGCGACAATGCTGATGCTTCATTCGATGGAATGTCATCAGGGTGCATGAAGATTGCACGGTGCGCGTACGAACCAACTTCCATCGAGCCAGAAGACTGACGCTCGTAGCAGAACGTGTCCATGTCGCGAATGATCGGGTATGCAAGCTCCTTGTTTGACTGTTGCAAAATATCAATTGGGCCAACGTCTGCCATCTGGTGAACGGCTGGTGTCAATGGAATATTTGCTCCTGCCATCGCTGCAATGCGTGGGCTCCACACACCGCAAGCCACAACAACAAACTCGGCTTCGATACGACCCTTGTTTGTGACAACGGCTTTAATGGTGCCATTTTCAACTTCGAGGTCGAGTACTTCGGTGTTTGCGAATACTTGCAAGTTGCCAGCAGCAACAGCACTCTCTCGCATGAGTGTGCCAGTCTGCAACGAGTCGACGACCGAAACGCTTGGGGTGTAAAAACCGCCGAGCAAAATCTTCTCATTGATAAAAGGCACGAGCTCTTTAATCTCTGCTGGGGTGAGCAATTTTGCATCGATGCCCCATGACTTAGCTGAAGTCATGCGACGATTGAATTCCTCGAGACGTTCTGGGGTGCGAGCAACTTCGATGCCACCACATGTGTTGTTCATGCCCAATTCGATGTACTGCTTCTGCGAAGCAAGAGTGAGCAGTGCCATTTCTTTGTTGTGGTCGGTAGGGAAGATGAAGTTTGATGCGTGACCTGTCGAGCCGCCTGGGTTTGGCAACGGACCTTTGTCGATCTGCACCATGTCGGTCCAGCCCAACTTGGAGAGGTGGCCGACGAGGCAGTTGCCTACGATTCCGGCGCCAATAACAACGCACTTTGCACGGGTTGGAAACTGACTCATCTGGAAACCCCCAAGATTTGGCTAAATGAACGAGATCCGTAGTATATCACCGCAATATCACGGGCAAAAAATCGGATAGTCTGTCTAGCAATGAGTATTTCATTGAGTCAGCAGGCATACCTGCAGATCCGCGACAAGATCGTGCGGCTGCAACTTGCGCCGGGCGATGTCATCAGGGAAGACGTACTGCAGGCCGAACTGGGCATCGGTCGGACACCAATTCGTGAGGCATTGCAGCGGTTGGCTCGAGATCAATTTGTGACCGTGATACCGCGTCGAGGCATGTTGGTGTCGCCAATCGACGTGATGGAACTTTCGATGCTCTATGAGACTCGCGCAATTTTGGAACCTTATGCCATGCGCCTCGCTGCGGTGCGCGGCACGCAAGAGCATTGGGACGCGATGGCGGCTGCGCTCGAGAGTTCGCGACGACCAAACGTCAGCAATAGCGACTTAATGCGCATCGACCGAAGGTGTCACGAGATTGTGTGGGATGCTGCGAACAATCGCTTTCTTACAGACACACTCGACATGATGTACGCGCAAAGCGATCGACTTTGGCACCTCTATATTTCGGATGTGGAAGACATGCGCCACGCACTTGAAGAACACACCGAGATGTATCAGGCACTTGCATCTGGCGATGGCGATCTGGCAGCGAAACTTGCGGAAGCACATGTGCGCGCATTTGACGAAGAAATGAGCTTGGCTGTGCGCAAGAATCTTGGCTCGCCGCTCAATTAGTATTTATTGAGTGCTGAGGCTCGCTCGAAATTCACCCTCGCGCATCTTTTGCTTAATCTCTGCTGGCGGTTCGTCAAGTCTCTCCACAACAACCGAGTGAATCTGTGCAGTGCAATC
>CAINTF010000204.1 GCA_903853285.1 uncultured Acidimicrobium sp.
GTGACCTTTCGATTGATGCGTCATCCGCCACCGTGATCTTTGCAGTGCCAACGACTATTGCCAACACGAGCACCACACTGACACCAAGTGTGGTTGGTTCACCTGCTTCGTCCACAACGTCTACAACGATTGCTCAATTGCCACGCAAACTGGTGATTGTCGGGGATTCTCAAGCGCATGCACTGGCCATTAATAAGCCGTCGGGAATCGAAAAGACTTTTGCAATTACCGACGGCTCTATTGATGGTTGTGGTGTCTATGACCGGGGTGTCGGCGTTGGTGGCACGAGCGGAAATTTTCGCCGCAATTTTGCAAACTGTGTCGGTTTTGAAAAGAGTTGGGCAAAGTCGGCAACCAAAGCTAAAGCCGATGTAGCACTTGTGGTGATTGGTGCATGGGAAGTGCTCGATCTCAAAATCAATAGTTTTACTTTTGCAATGAACACTTCGCCGGCCGACACTATTTTTCGTACGCAAATGAAGCGCGGCATCGACGCATTGCGCGCAACTGGCGCAACGATTGCACTTCTTGAAGTTGCATGCATGAGGCCAGTTGACTCAAAGGGCGGTCCGGTGCCCGCTCTTCCGCAGCGCGGCGACGATATGCGTACTGGTCACCTCAATGATTTATTACGCGAGATCGCTGCGCCAGAAGACGATGGCGTATTTTTTGTTAGCGGTCCGAAGGAATGGTGTTCTGATCCAAAAATTTCAACGAGTCTTTCCTACAGGTGGGATGGTGTGCACGCTTATAAGCCGGGAGCAAAACTCATTTTCGAAACAATCGCAAACTCGATTTTGCAATTACCTGTCACGAAGTAGCGTTTGACTTTCGAGCCTGCTCGATAACGCCTTTGCAGAGGTTTTCGACATGTTCGATATCGAGTCCGAGTTTGTGCCCGATATGCACAGACCAAATGAGAGCTTGCAGGTTTGCTTCGAAGTCGGCTTGCGACCTGGCATCTGACCTTGCCGCCTGACGATTCTGACTGACCATCACAAACGTTGCGAGAAAAATTGCTTCAAGACTGACAACCATTGTCAACAATCCAAATGGGTACTCGTCGAATTTCATTGATGCACCAAATACGCCGACATTGAACATGACCCAAATTCCAAACCAAACGGTGTGGATGTATACGAAGTTCAGTGACCCAGCGAAACTCGTAATTCGATCAGCAAATTTGTCTTGGGCTTGACGGGCTGCTTCAAAATGCCGCTTGCCGCTGGTGACATTCCAGTGATCAAGGTCGAAGAGTTGCCCGTCTTCCTTGCCGTCCATGCGATCGACCAGTCTGCAGGCATCGCAGGTTTCTCGAGAGTGGGGTGCTGAGAGCGAATCGTTGTTCATATCTGTGAAGGGTAGATCAAGTGCCCATAAATTCTGGACCGCATGAATGTGGCGGACAGGACTACTGCACGGTAACTTGGTGACATGACCGAATTTTCACTTGCACTGAACGATGATCAACTTCAAATTAAAGATTGGATTCATCAGTTTGCTGTTGACACCATTCGACCTGCAGCTCATGAGTGGGATGAAAAAGAAGAGTTCCCTTGGCCGATCGTGCAAGAGGCAGCGAAGATTGGTTTGTACGGCCTCGACTTCATCATGAACGCAATGGCAGATCCAACAGGTCTCACCATGGTGGTTGCAATCGAAGAAATGTTCTGGGGCGATGCAGGAATCGGCATGGCAATCATGGGTTCTGGCCTCGCTGCAGCAGGCATTGCCGGCAACGGCACACCCGAGCAAATGATGGAGTGGGTTCCACAGTGTTATGGAACAGCAGACGATGTCAAGGTTGGTGCATTTTGTGTGAGCGAACCAGATGCAGGTAGCGACGTGTCCAACTTGCGCACGCGCGCGGTGTACGACGAAGCAAAAGATGAGTGGGTACTCAACGGCACAAAAGCATGGATCACCAACGGTGGAATTGCCAATGTGCACGTAGTTGTTGCCGCAGTTGATCCAGAACTCAAGGGTCGCGGTCAAGCGAGTTTTGTTGTTCCGCCAAACACAAAAGGTTTGTCACAAGGACAGAAATATATGAAGCACGGCATTCGCGCCAGCCACACAGCAGAAGTGGTGCTCGAAGACGTTCGCATCCCAGGCCGCTGTCTACTTGGCGGCAAAGAAAAACTCGATGCCAAACTTGCGCGATATCGCGAGGGCACGTCGAGCGGTAAGCAACCAGCAATGGCCACATTTGAAGCGACACGCCCAGCGGTTGGTGCGCAAGCACTCGGTGTTGCTCGTGCGGCATACGAATACGCACTTGACTACGCCAAAGAGCGCAAAGCTTTCGGCAAGCCGATCATCATGCACCAAGCCATTGCGTTCAAGCTCGCCAACATGATCACCCAGATCGACGCAGCGCGCTTGCTTATCTGGCGCGCATCATGGCTTGCTAAAAACGGTGGCTATAAAAACGCAGAAGGCTCACAGAGCAAATATTTTGCCTCTGAAATGTCGGTCAAAGTCACCGAAGACGCAATCCAGATTTTGGGTGGCTACGGCTACACACGCGAATATCCAGTAGAGCGTTGGCACCGTGACGCCAAGATTCACACCATCTTCGAGGGCACCTCAGAGATTCAGCAGTTGGTGATTGCCCGTGCAATCTCCGGCCTGCGCGTCGAATAACTAATAGACGGCAAGGGTTTTCACCATGAAGATTGCAATAGTTGGTGGCGGAATTGGCGGGCTTACTGCCGCTCTTGCACTTTCTCAAAGTTCTCATGAAATCACTGTCTTTGAACGTTCGGCAGGAATCAGAGAAATTGGCGCTGGCGTGCAAATCAGCCCAAATGCTTCTCGTCTTTTACATTCGTTGGGTCTTGGCCGGGCATATTCAGAAATTGCGGTACATCCGCAACGAGTTATTTTTCGCCGTTGGGAAGATGACTCCATTCTTCGTACGGCAGACATTGACGACAGTTTCGTTGCGCAGCATCAGTTGCCGTTAGCGAATATTGCACGGAATGAATTGGTTGAAATTCTTGGAGATGCGGTAGCGCAACAGTCAAATGTGACTTTGAAATTCTCCACACACGTTGTAGGGGTGGAACCAGGTGAATCATCATCGGCGGTTCGATTTTTCGATGGAACAAATCAATCCTTCGACATCGTCATTGGTGCCGATGGAATCCATTCCGTAGTTCGCCCATGTGTCGGCGGCCTAGATAAGCCCCGGTTTAGTGGCTCTGCTGCGTATCGCGCATTGGTCCCACGCAAGTTCGTGGAGGATCTACCAATTGATGTCACCAACCGCATGGGTCCAGATCGCCATGTGGTGAGTTATTTCATTGGACGTAATCGCAGTCATCTCAATCTGGTCTGTATCTCGCCTGAAGATTCGTGGGAAACCGAATCATGGACAGAGCAAGGAACAATTGAAGATCTGTATGCGCGATTTGAAGGTTGGTCACCCGAGTTTCTTTCACTGCTCGCCCGAGTCGAAGAACCAGTTTTCCGCTGGGCGTTATACGACCGCGAACCACTTGAACAATGGGGAATAGGTACAACAACTTTGCTCGGTGATGCTTGCCATCCCATGCTTCCCTTCATGGCTCAAGGATCATGCCAAGCAATTGAAGATGCAGTGGTTCTGGCACGTTGTCTATCTAATGTGAGCACAAGCGATGCCGCACTTGCCCTTCGTCGATATGAAAACGCACGTCAAGGTCGCACAGCTCAAGTGCAAACCTCATCGTTGATGAATCGTGATCTGTTCCACATGGTGGATGGTCAAGAACAAAAAGATCGCGATCTGTTTTTTTCGCTTACGCCACCAGGAATGTCAATTCTTGATTGGGTCTTCGAATACGACGCACTCACTGTTGCCATTTAAGGCATTTCGGAGATTCGGCTAATTCGCAAAAGGCTCAGTAGTTTGGCGCTTGTGGAGTCCGTAGCGTAGAGGGTCATATGTCTACTCTGCCCAACGCTGCATTTTCTATCGCTCTCGATTGTCAGCTCGACAATGTGCCCGGCACCCTGGGGCGGTTATGTGCTGCCATTGGTGAAGCAGGTGGCAACATCGGCGCACTTGATGGTTTTGATGTTCGTGGTCCGGTCCTTCGTCGCAGTCTTGTTGTGCACTGTCGAAACGAAGAGCACCAACATGCGATTGTTGCTGCAGTACAAAAACTTGATGGCGTGACTGTTCTCGATTGGTGGGACCGAACATTCCGCATGCATGAGGCCGGAAAGATTGAAGTTCTGAGTACAGCGCCAGTAAATGATCGTGATGATTTGTCAATGGCGTACACGCCAGGTGTTGCTCGTGTCTGTACTGCAATTGAAAAAGATCCGTTGCTTTCACATAAGTACACCATTCGCAAAAACACCGTTGCCATTGTGAGCAATGGAACCGCAGTGCTCGGACTTGGCGACATCGGCCCAGAGGGTGCGATGCCGGTCATGGAGGGCAAGGCTCTCTTATTCAAAGAGTTTGGTGGAGTAAACGGTTTCCCTGTTTGCATCAATGCGCGAACCGCAGATGAAGTTGTCGATTTTGTGCAACGTATTGCACCAACTTTTGGTGGAATCAACTTGGAAGACATCAAAGCACCTGAGTGTTTTGAAATTGAAGAACGTCTACGCGCAAGTCTTGACATTCCTGTGTTTCACGACGACCAACATGGCACAGCAGTTGTCACATTGGCTGCATTGTGGAACTCATTGAAGATCACTGGCAAGAAAATGGAAGACCTCACGGTTGTCATCGCTGGTGTTGGCGCAGCTGGCGTTGCCATTGGCAAGATTCTTCTGAATGCGGGTATTGGTGATGTCATTGGTTGCGATCGCGTGGGCGCCATCTATACCGGCAGAGGAGAGATGAACTCTGCGAAGGAATGGTTTGCAGCACATACAAACTCGTCTCGCAAAATGGGAACCATTAGTGACGTCATGAAAGGCGCAGACGTTTTTGTTGGAGTGAGTGGACCAGATCTGGTTACTGCTGCCGATGTGCGCTCGATGGCAAAGAACCCCATTGTGTTTGCAATGGCAAATCCAAACCCTGAAATTCGTCCAGAGCAGGTCGACGGTTTAGCTGCCGTTATGGCAACAGGTCGCAGCGACTATCCGAACCAAATCAATAACGTGCTTGCATTCCCTGGCATTTTCCGTGGTGCACTTGACGCAAATGCAACGGACATCACTGAAGGCATGAAATTGGCAGCCGCAATCGCCATTGCTGAATCGGTGACCGATGCTCAGTTATCGCCAGATTTCGTCGTGCCATCGGTGTTCGACAGAACAATCGTTGAGCGTGTTGCGCCTGCGGTTGCTGCAGCTGCCGTAAAAGACGGCGTTATCCGCAAGTCGTAAAACAATTACGCGTTGCGCGCAGTAACAAACGCAGCAACGCAAGCATCGATATCGGCTTTGGTGTGCGTTGCACAAACCTGCACGCGAATGCGAGCCTTGCCCATCGGCACGACAGGGTATGAAAAAGCAACGACGTAGATGCCAAGTTTGAAAAGTTCTGCAGCCATGCGAACAGCTTCGTGTTCATCAGCAAACATCACGGGAACGATTGGATGTTCGCCGGGAAGCAGTGTGAAACCAGCTGCGGACATTTGATCGCGGAAATACTTAGCGTTGCCACGAAGTGTTTCGCGCATCGAATTTCCTTGAGTAACTAGGTCAAGCGCCACGAGTGATCCAGCCACAACAGTTGGCGGAATGGAGTTAGAAAACAAATAAGGCCGAGCGCGTTGGCGCAACAAGTCAACTATTTCTTGGTGGGCTGAAATGTAACCGCCCGATGCACCGCCGAGTGCCTTGCCAAGGGTGCCAGAAATGATGTCGACGCGATCACGAACCCCAAACATTTCTGGAGTGCCTGCGCCGGTTGCACCTATGAAGCCAACTGCGTGCGAGTCGTCGACCATGACCATCGCACCATATTTGTCGGCGAGGTCACAGATTTCTTTGAGGGGGGCGAATGAACCGTCCATGGAAAAAACGCCGTCGGTCGCGATGAGCGTCCGTCGCGCTCCTCGAGCAGCAACGAGTTGGGCTTCGAGGTCTGCCATGTCGCGGTTTTTGTATCGATAGCGCGTTGCCTTGCACAACCTGATGCCATCAATGATTGATGCGTGGTTCAACTCGTCTGAAATAACAGCGTCGTCTTGGTCGAGTAGCACTTCAAATACGCCACCATTCGCATCGAAGCATGATGGAAATAAAATCGTTGCGTCAGTGCCTAGCAATGTAGAAAGTCGTGATTCGAGTTCGTCGTGTTGTGACTGTGTCCCACAAATGAATCGCACGCTTGCCATGCCAAAGCCATTGATATCGAGAGATTCTTTTGCTGCAGTAATCACTGCGGGGTTATTAGCAAGTCCGATGTAGTTGTTGGAACAAAAATTGATCAGATCTTTGCTGCTGCTCGAAACATGCGATGCCTGTGGCGAATCGAGCAATCTCTCACGCTTATAGAGACCTGCAGATTGGATCTCGTCGAGAGTCTTTTTTAATTCTTGTTTAACACTTGTGTACACGACTTCTCCTTAAGACCAATCCATCACGACTTTGCCGGAGTTTGACGAACGAGCGGCAGCAAAAGCCTTCTCCCAGTCATTGGCTGCAAAGCGATCGGTGATCACGTCACGAATATCGAGACCGGTTTGGATCAGTGAGTTCATGGCGTACCAAGTCTCAAACATTTCCCGTCCATAGATGCCCTTGATGGTGATCATGTGCGTGACAAGCTTTGCCCAATTGATTGAAATCTCTTTGCTTGGCAAGCCGAGCACTGCAACTCGACCACCGTGACTCAAGTTGTCCAAGATGTCTGGCAGGGCAGTGGGTGCTCCACTCATTTCAAACGCAACGTCGAAGCCCTCTTTCATGCCGAGTGTTTGTTGTGTCGCTGCGATTGACGAAGTCAATGGGTTGACTGCAACGTCAACACCCATGGTGCGAGCAAGAGCAAGTCTTGATTCGTTGATGTCACTGACTACAACAAACCGCGCGCCAACATGTCGTGCAACTTTGGCTGCCATCAAGCCGATCGGGCCGGCGCCAGTAATGAGCACGTCTTCACCTGCAACAGGGAAAGTCAGTGCAGTATGAACGGCGTTACCGAATGGGTCGAAGATTGCGCCAAGTTCTGCGTCAACTGCATCGGAATGAACCCACACGTTGCTTGCAGGGATGACCACGTATTCGGCGAATGCACCGTCGCGATTGACTCCAATACCCAACGTGTTCTTACACATGTGGCGGCGACCTGCGCGACAGTTGCGACATGTTCCGCAAATGATGTGGCCCTCACCAGATACAAGTGCGCCGATCTCGAGGGCTCTTACTTCAGAACCCATTTCAACAATGCGACCAGAAAATTCGTGACCAATAATGAGTGGCGCATTGACAGCAGAAGCAGCCCATGCGTCCCAAGAATCAATGTGTAAGTCGGTGCCACAGATACCAGTTTTCTCAACACGAATCTTGACGTCGTACGGACCTGGGGTGGGTTCGGCGCACTCGATCATCTCGAGGCCGGGTGCCGCGGACGGCTTGAATAATGCGCGCATAGTGCAAGTGATCGTACAGCGATGTACAGAATTGTGAAAGTTAGGAAGAATGCGACGATCGGTCGATTTGTAGGATGTGCACATGCATGTGCAATTGGTTGATGGGACTCGGTTGTGGTTTGACATAGACGGAGTTGGGCTGATGCCTGACGGCGATGTGATGCGCCAGCGCCCGACTTTGATCGTGATGCACGGTGGGCCTGGTGGCGACCACAACGGCTTCAAGCCAGCTTTTTCTGCCATGACCGATACATGTCAGGTGTTGTATTACGACCACCGCGGACACGGCAGAAGCGACCGCAGCACGCCAGATAAATGGAATCTCAATCGTTGGGCCGATGATGTGGTCGAGATGTGTGCAGTGTTGGGAATTAAAAAACCGTTTGTGCTGGGTTTGAGTTTCGGCGGTTTTGTTGCACAACGAATTGCTTCACGACATCCTGGGTTCGCTAGTGGACATATTTTTTTGAGCACAGCAGCCTATAAAGATCGTGTTGCGGTCTACGAAATGTTTGGTCGATTAGGTGGGCCAGAAGCCGAAGCAACTGCGCGCGAGTTCTGGGAAGCACCGACTCCTGAAGCAATGGCGGCGGTTGTTGTCAAATACGTAACCATTTGCGGGCCGCTCTATACGCAAGCACCAGGAAATCACTTTTTGAATAAGCGAACGATTAACAACAACGATGTCCTGACGCATTTCAATCACAACGAAGGGCCGGTCATGAATTTGTTGCCCGAACTTGCCGCTGTTCGTGAACCTGTGCTTGTCGCGCACGGAGAACTCGACCCAGTGACACCAATGATTGGTGCGCAACGCATTGTTGATGCGCTGCCCAAAGATCTAGTGAGATTTGAGCGTTTTGCAGGTTCTGGTCACGGAGTGTTTCGTGATGAACCAGAAGCATTCTTTGCTGTGTTGCGCACATTTTTGAATGATCATCGGGGCGATTAAAGTAATTCTCATGACTTACAACGTGGCGGTAGTACGAGAAGTTTCAGCATCTCCAGAAAAAGTGTGGTCGCTCGTCACTGACTTGCCCCGCATGGGTGAATGGTCGCCCGAAAACCTTGGAGGCGAGTGGCTCGAGGATGCAACATGTGCCGCAGTTGGTGCAAAATTTAGAGGCAACAATAAGAACGGCGACAAGTCATGGCAGGCAACTGTGAGAGTTGACGTTTGTGATGCACCAAACAAGTTTGTGTTCAGCCTCAATTACAAAGAGAATCATTTATGTGATTGGGTATTTGAAATTGAACCAACAGCTAGCGGCAGTCGTGTGACGCATGCATGGGTTGCGGGAACACATTGGGAACAATTTGCACCATTTGGCAAGGACATCAGTGGAGTTGAAGACCGTGCCACTCACAACCTTCGCAATATGGGTGTCACGCTCGACAACCTAGTAAACACGTTGAAATAAATTCATAAATTACTGGGTATCTATTTACGTAATGAACCTGTTCGCACACTCGTAGACGTCTGGTCTTCGACGTTTCGAATCAGTTGATCTATCACTCGCGTAAAGGCTGCAAGATCCGCCGGCTTCACTCCATCCAAAATGTCGGCCGAATGTTGAGCGGCGAATTCAATACCAAGGTCGGCAATTCTGCGCCCTTTCGCGGTGATGCGAACAAGTGAAATTCTGCGATCATTTGGGTCGCTCAGTCTCACGATATGCCCCATTTTTTCCAACCGAGAAAGTCGATTAGTTAAACCACTCGGAGTGATCATTGCTAACACGGCTATTTCTGTAGGCATTAAGACGCCGTTTTTTCCGTGACGGCGCAGAGTTGCGAGCACATCAAATTCGCCAAGTGTGACGCCAAGGTTCAACATATGTTGATTCGTTATCTCAAGTTGTTTTGTGACGAGAAGGTTGACCTTCAGGGCAGTTGACATTGCAGTGAAGTCGATGTCAGACCGTTCGACTGACCAAGTAGCAACTGTCTGTTTGACGAGATCCGAAATTTTCATATCCTGCAACTTAGCATTTAGTTTGACATCAAATATTTTGATGTCGTAGTATCTCAGCATGTCATTTATTTTGGGGAATATTGGAGACCGGGCTGTCCTGATCGAAGGTGATTCCTATTTTGATATCGAGACTTTGAGCAATGGAATGCTTTCAAGTGATCCGATGCAGTCAATTTCGTCTTTTGCATCGCTGCATCTGCTTTCAGATTCACTGAAAGACTCCGTGCCAACCGGCAAGGTTTCAAGCGTCAATCTTGGTCCACCGGTTCCAAGGCCACAAAAGAGTTTTGCTGTAGGTCTCAACTTTAAGAGTCATGCAGATGAGTCAAATATGCAACTCCCGACCAATCCCTTGGTATTCACCAAATTTCCTTCTTGTTTGGTTGGTGCCAACTCTGATATCGAGATGCGCTCAGATGGAGTTGATTACGAAGCTGAGCTAGTTGTGGTCATCGGTGTCGGTGGGAAAGACATTGATAAGAAAAATGCTTGGAATCACGTTGCGGGCGTGACGATCGGCCAAGACATCTCTGACCGGTTTGCACAATTTGCCGCACAGCCGCCACATTTTGATTTAGGCAAATCCTTCGACACGTTTGGGCCAATCGGACCGTTTGTTTATTCAACCGATCACTTTTCGGATCTAGATGACTTTCAATTAACGACTGACGTCAATGGCGAAATCCGTCAAAGTGATACAACCAAAAATTTAATCTTTGATGTACCGACTCTGATTGAGTACTTGTCTCGGATCACGACTCTGGTGCCAGGTGACATTATTTTCACTGGAACACCAGATGGCATCGGTGCTGCTCAAGGCAAATTTCTTAAGGATGGCGACATCATTACAACGACTATCGCAGGCATCGGCACGATGATTAATCATTGTCGCCGAGTGAGCGACTATGTGAAAGGAGCATAAGCATGGCACTGAATGGATTACTCGACATTGACTTAGCGGTAAAGAATCCACAGGAACTTTGCGAGTTCTGGGGGCGACATGGACTCAATAGTCCGTCTGATGGCGTGCTTGGAACTGATGACCGAAAGAAACAAATCACTGTGATCGAGGATGACTACCGCCATCTCGATGCATTGCACTTAAGTTGCGAGTTTGAAAGCGATTTAGCAGCGATTGCTCAACGTATTGGAGAGATGGGCGTAGAGTCAAAAATTAGTGGAACCAATCTGAGCTGTGTGGATCCAATATTTGGTCACCGAATTTCGATTGACGTTGGAGCTGCACCATCATTGAAACAAAATCCCGAGCGAGTCTCTAACTCACCAGGACGCAATCAACGTGTTGGCACACGAGCAGAGGTATTGCTTGAGACTGCGTCCCGTCGACCTCGTCGGCTTGGACACGTTGTGCTCGCAACACCGCATTTCGAGAAGGCAACAGCGTTTTATGTCGATGGAATTGGGTTTCGAGTCTCGGATCAAGTTTTGAATGGAATAGCGACATTTATGCGTTGTGAGTCGGACCATCACAACTTCTTCATTCATCCTGGATTTACCAGTCATCTCAACCACTATGCGCTTGAGGTAGATGATGTCGATGCAATTGGCAAGTTGGGTATGGAGGTGCTGGCCGAACGTCCAGATGCAAACGTGGTCGGAATCGGTCGACACAACTTGGGCGCCAACATCTTTTGGTATCTCACCGACCCTTCAGGGAACATGTTTGAGTTTTTCTCTGACATGGATCAGATCACTGATGACGAAGCATGGGAAAGAGATTTCTGCAAGCGAGATTGGGAAGGTGCAGATGGACCGGCCGGATTTTCGGTGTGGGGGCCAAAGGAACCTGAAAGTTTTATTAACCAACCTGATCTATTCGAAATTGCAGCAGCTCGTGAAGCTCGCGGACTGATTTAAAGAACTGACATGGATCTCGGAATAGCAAAACGTCACGCAATATTGCTCGCTTCAAGTAGGGGGCTCGGTCGTGCATGCGCCGAAAGCCTTGCACGAGAAGGGGTGAATGTCGTGATCAACGGTCGCACAGCTGACGATGTGCACCGTGCCGTAGATGAAATAACGAGTAGGTACAAAGTAAGTGCCAAAGGTGTCGTCGGCGATTCTTCAACGTCTGAAGTTCAGGAGCAGTTGATCGCAGCTTGTGACTCTCCGGACATCGTTTTGTTAAACGGTGAAGGTCCATCTCCAAAAATGTTTCAGGACATTACGGAAAATGATTTGCAAGAATCCATTGAGCGAGCCCTCACTGCGCCACTCATGTTTTTACAGCGGGTTATTCCTGGAATGTGTGAGCGAAAATTCGGTCGAATTATCGCGATCAGTTCAGCAATGGTTAAATCACCAAACCCAGCGATGTCACTTTCGCACGGACCGCGTCTTGGACTAACTGGAGTTCTGAAAGGACTTTCGAAAGACCTTGCAAAATTTAACGTCACCGTTAATCAATTGCTGCCAGAGCGATTTGATACCTACCGTCAGGAACAAATGGCTCAAATCGTGATGCAAGTGCGTGGTGTTACTTACGAAGAGGCTCGGGCAGATCAAATCAAGTCAATTAAGGCTGGCCGGCTGGGAAAACCAGAAGAGTTTGGTGATGCATTCGCGTTTTTGTGTTCTGCTCAAGCTGGCTATATCAGCGGACAAAACTTGCAACTTGATGGCGGCAGTTACGAAGGCGTTTTCTAGAAATTGATTTGGGTAATGCCTAAGAACTCAATAGATATTCTCATCGTTGGTGCCGGACCTGTTGGACTTACCGGCGCGTTAATTGCACACGAGCTTGGTCTTTCTGTTCGCATCATTGAACGTCGACCAACTGCACAAAGCGCACCAGCAGCACATGTCATCAATGCGCGTACGTTTGAGATTTGGAAACAAATTGGACTTGATGTCGAAAAAATCCGAAGTACTGCGCAATCACCAGAACAAGCAGGTTTTGTTCATTGGGTTACTCGCCTTGGCGAAAAAGTATTAGGAACATTGCAATATGAACAACAAGGTGATGACAATTTGAGTGTTACACCAACGCCGCTTCGAAACCTTTCGCAGCATTTGCTTGAGCCATTGCTTGTCTCTGAATTAAAGAATCGTGGAATCGGCGTTGAATACGCATCAACTTGGGAGGCATACGAAGAAGGCCCTGATGGCGTAATTTCTTCGGTTGCAATCGATGGTCAGAACGAAAAGATTTCCAGCAAGTGGCTCATCGCATGTGACGGCGCATCAAGCAGTGTTCGCAATGCATGTGGTATTTCGATGATTGGTCCCGACAATTTGCAGAAATTTTTCATGGTTCACTTTAAGGCCGACCTCAAATCACTGACTGCTTCAAATCCTGGCGTTCTGTATTGGATCTGTGATCCTCGCGCAGGTGGAACCTTGATTTCGCACGGAGGCGACAACGAGTGGGTATATATGTATCCAATCGCAGAAGGAAATGAAGTGCAGATTTCTCCATCCGAGTGTGATCAGTTGATTCGCAATGCAATTGCGCCAACAAGTGCAACAATTACGGTACTTCGACAATCTTCTTGGACTATGACTTCACAAATTGCGGACTCATATCGATTGAGTCGCGTATTGCTCGCAGGAGATGCTGCACACAGGTTTCCACCGTCCGGGGGAATGGGTCTGAACACCGGAGTAGGCGATATTCATAATTTGATGTGGAAAATAGATCGAATTGAGGCTGGAGTAGCGGACTTAGCGCTACTGGACACATATGAGAAAGAACGCCGACCAATCGCTGAACGAAATGCGCAAGCAAGCATGGACAACGCGTTCAAAATGTTTGAGGTGTTTATGGCTCTTGGAGTTGACGCAGACACAGAAGTCGCGTTCGCAAACCTCAATAGAGTGCTCGAAGATGCTGAAGCCATGAAAGTTCTGGACCAAGCGATTCAGAATCAAGCGACACATTTCGACATGCTTGGATTGCAAATTGGTTATCGATACATTCTTCCGACCTCGACAACTGAGCTTGAGCCACTCACTGATGAAATCATTCGTAATTATCGCCCATCGGTCGAGGTGGGCAATCGACTTCCACATGGTTGGCTCGAGCGAAACGGTGAAAAAATATCGTCGTTGGATCTTGTCAGTTTGGATGACTACTCGATCATTGGAGGTTTGGAGTTTTCGAGCGATTTACCGCACATCAAAATCGGTCGAGATGTTCAAGACACCGATAACTGGTGGTCACAGACTCTTGGTTTGTCATCCACTGAAGGATTACTTATTCGCCCAGACCAGCACATTGAACTGCGCCTTTCCAGTAACTAATCGTTTTGCTATGGTTGCGAAATGACACAACCTGCACCAGTTTCGGTAACACGAGAGTTTTCTGCATCACCTGACAAAGTGTGGGCACTCGTCACTGACTTGCCTCGGATGGGTGAATGGTCGCCAGAAAACCAGGGTGGCAAGTGGGCTAAGGGAGCAACCGGACCAGCTGTTGGCGCAATATTCAAGGGCCGAAACAAAAACGGCAAGAAGGCTTGGGGCACAAACGTCAAAGTCAATGCATGCGATGCTCCAAAGAAATTTTCTTTCGGACTGATGGTCTTCGGAAACAACTGGTGTGATTGGGTGTACGAAATTGAGCCGACTGCTGCAGGCAGCAGAGTGACACACAGCTGGATTGATCACCGTGGTGGTATCAGCTCTTTTCTTGGCAAACTCGTAAGCGGTGTTGCCGACCGAGCAACGCATAACAAAAAGAACATGGAAATCACCATGGACAACCTTGCGAAGGCAGCGAACTAACTAGCTATAGCGATCCCGTAGCAGGGATCTAGCAGTCCAGTGCAGTGCAAAGTTTTGCAAAGAGTTCGTCGTACGTTTCGAGTGCCTGAAATTGTGGAAACTCCGCCTTGATGTTGTCGGGAGCATGAAACAAGAAGCCAGCGTCCGCAGCACCCAACATTGCGGTGTCGTTATATGAGTCGCCAGCAGCAGCAACGCGGTAATTCAATTTCTTGAATGCCTCTACGGCAAGACGCTTTTGGTCGGCCTGACGCAATTCAAAATCAACAATGTGATCATCCTTGACAATGA
>CAINTF010000205.1 GCA_903853285.1 uncultured Acidimicrobium sp.
AGCTATTCGACCATCCAAAATATGACAGTCGTGAACGGTCTGTTGCAGCGCAGAAACGCAGCTTTCCATTTTGGGAATCATGCCGCCATCGATTGAACCAGTTTCCAGCATCTTGGCAATTTGTAACGCAGTTGATTTGCGGACGAGACTTGATGGGTCATCTTTATCAGCGCGTAAGCCTTCGATATCAGTCAGATAAATAAGTTTTTCAGCACCCAAAGCAACCGCAATTGCAGCCGCAGCGGTATCGGCATTGACGTTGTAAGCCTGCCCCGAAGCATCCGAGCCAATTGTTGCCACAACAGGAATCGAATTGTCATTGATTGCCGACAACAACACAGTTGGGTCAACCGCATGAATATCGCCGACAAAACCGAGATCGGGATCGCGTTGCGTAACTTGCAGTAAACCTGCGTCTTGACCCGAAACTCCAACTGCTCGCGCACCGTGAACATTGATGGCTGAAACCAATTGTGGATTGACCGTGCCCAGCAAAACCATGCTCGCGATCTCAATCGTTTCTTGATCGGTTACGCGTAGTCCATTACGAAATTCGGGCTTCTTGCCAAGTCGTTCCATCAAAGCACTGATCTGCGGGCCACCACCATGAACGACGACTGGCTTGATTCCTACAGCGTGCATCAATGCGATATCGCGCGCAAACGTACTAGCCGCGTCCACATCGCTCGACCCCGCAAGTGCATTGCCGCCGTATTTCACAACTACAACTTTTCCCGCGAAGCGCTGGATATAAGGCAGTGCTTCACTCAGCATCGATCCGGTCAATTCATGCGTCGATTCCATTAACGCTCGTGCAGTGGTGTCGTTGCTCACGGGTACATCCCTACTTGGCTCAACCCCATTGACTCTTCAATACCAAGCGCCACGTTTGCAGCCTGCACCGCACCGCCTGACGCACCCTTTGCGAGATTGTCGAGAGCACTCAGCACAACTACATAACCCGTTCGCTGGTCGAATCGTGCCGTGATGTGTACAGAGTTCGTGCCAAGAGTTGCTTTTGTTGAAGGGGGCGTAGGCCTCACAACAACAAATGGCTCGCGCTTATAGGAGCGTGCGAGCGAAGCGAGCAGCGATGCGGTTGTTGGCGTTGTACCTGGCGTAGGACGTGCGTAGCAAGTTGCCAATATTCCACGATTCATCGGTGCAAGGTGAGGTGTAAACAAAATTTGCGCACCTGTTACTTGCTCGATCTCCGGAGTGTGTCTGTGGTCCAGCAAACCGTATGCAGTGAAATCTTCGTCCACCGATGTGAACATCGTGTTGTGCTTGAGTGCCCTACCTGCGCCACTCACACCAGATGCTGCATCGACTATCACACCAGTTGCCTCGATGAGCCCCTGTCGCACAAGCGGTGCAAGCGCCAGACTCGCCGCAGTCACGTAACAGCCAGGTGTTGCAATCAACCGCGCGCTCTTGAGTTGAGCGCGAAACATTTCTGGAAGACCATAAACAGCTTGCGAAATGAGTTCTGGACAAGAATGTTCAAACCCGTACCACGTTGGATACTGCGTTGGATCTGTAAGCCGAAAAGCGGCCGACAAATCAACCACCAAGCGCACCTTGTTCACGAGCTGAGGAACAATCTCCAAAGATGCCTCATGCGGCAATCCCAAGAAAACGACATCGCAGGCCAGAGCCCTGCCAAGTTCAAATTCTTCAAAAACCAAATTTGGGTATGCGCCAGCAAGTGACGGATACAAATTGCTTGCCAGGGTTCCGGCCTGACTGTCGCCAGTGGCATACACAACATCAAATTGTGGGTGCTGAGCGCAGAGGCGCAACAGTTCCGCGCCAGTGAATCCGGATGCTCCAATAATTCCTACAGAAAACATATCGCATAATCATACACTGCAGTGCATAACTATGCAACGACCCTCTAGCGCAGTTCTGCCCCTAATTTCTGGGCTGCGGCAATACAACGGGATCGAGCATCAGTTATCTCGGTCTCGCCAAGAGTGCGGTCTGGGGCCTGAAATCTAAACCTGAATGCCAAGCTACGGGCATCATCTGCAACGCCTTTGCCACGATAGATGTCGAACAGCACGGCGTCCACCAGCAGATTACCCCCGGCCTGACGCAGGCTCTTCAGCAATGTTCCGGCGGCGACAGTTTGTGGAACCACAAAAGCCAAGTCAAAGTCGCTCGATGGATATTTGCTCACAACTTGAGCAGCCGCGACTTTCGGAGTCTCTCCGAGCACGATAGACAAATTGATTTCAAGACATGCGACGCGACCCATTACTCCGAAGTTTGCCAGCACAGTTGGATCGATCTCGCCCACGGCTCCTAAAACAATTTTGCCCCTCCGCAACTGAGCAGACCTCGTGCCATGAAAACCTGCAGGTGCTGCATCTTGAAACAACTGTGCGCCAACACCCAAGAAGGAAGAGAACTGAGACCACATGTCCATGGCTTTTGTCGCGTCGCTCTCGGCAAACACAACACACAGCACTTCGTGCTCGTCTGGGAGTTGCCCGCTTCCCTGTGGGTAAACATGACCAACTTCGAACAACTTGATGTCATTGATGCGGTGTGATTGGTTGTACGCAATTGCTTGAAGCAACCCAGGCCGCAACGAAGTGCGTAACACGCTTTCCTCGGCAACCAACGGGTTGGCTAACCGCAGTGCGTTTTCTTCACTCAATCCACAACGCGCGAGATCACCAGGTGCCAAAAATGGATTTGGCATGGCCTCCGATGCGCCGAGCGAGAGAACAAAATCGCGGACTATGCGACGCCTTTGCTGAACGGCAGAAAGTCGACCGTGGACAGGCGATTTTGGAACGACCTTGCCAATTTCATCGAAACCGTAATGCCGAGCGATCTCTTCAATGACATCAATTTCTTGCGTGCAGTCTGGTCTAAACGATGGAATCGTCACCAAAACCATATTTGATTTGTCAGGCTTTGAAATCTCGAAACCGATCGGCGAAAGCAAATCACGAACACGCTCTACTGCGACATCGACGCCGAGGACCCTACTGATTTGGTCGAGACGCAAATTGGTTGTGCGTGCCTCTTCTGGCAGGCTCGATGTTGTTGCGTCGGCGCCACCTTCATGGACAACCAAGTTTGGGCATGTCAGGCTCAGCAATTGTGCGAATCTTTCCGCCGCAGCTCGAGCACCAAACGCATCGACTCCACGTTCGAATCGCAACGATGCTTCTGTGCGTAATCCGAGTCGCGAAACAGATGCCGCAATACCCAATGGTTCAAACCATGCAATTTCGAGCGCGAGCGTTGTAGTTGTTTCGCTTATTTGTGATCCCGCTCCACCCATGATTCCGGCAATTCCGACCGCCTCATTCTTTGCGTCGCAGATCAGCAATTCTTCGGCGCTCAAAGTACGAGAAACATCGTCGAGGGTTACAACCACTTCGCCATCACTTTCATTACGAACGATAAACCCTTCAGAGACTTTTTCGAGGTCATATGCATGATTGGGCTGA
>CAINTF010000206.1 GCA_903853285.1 uncultured Acidimicrobium sp.
AGTTTGACGAGTGCAACTTCAATCAATAGTCGTGCATCTGGCGCGTGACGCATCTCGATCAAAATTTCTCCGAGTACCTCGATAGCGCGCACCACTGTGCTCGCACCCATGCGTCGTGCTTGGTCGGCAATCTGGGTTTTGCGTTGATCTGGTAACTGCACTAGGTCGGGCGCCATCAAAGACAAAAAGCATTCGCGAAGTTGGCGCACAATTTCTTCAGCCAACATGCGTGGGTCGGCTCCGCGTTGGATTGCTGCTGCAGTTGCTCCGAGTGCACGGCCTGGGTCTCTGTCAATAATGGCTTCAACAAATTCATCGGGCGAGAGTTGTTCGTCTGCTTCGCCTCCGCCAGCAGCCACAAGCTCGAGAGCCGACAGAGTGTCACGTGCCGAGCCACCGCCCTGTGTGAGCACCTGTGCAATTGCGGCTTCGCTCACCTTGAGATTGGCGTCTTTGATTACCCATCGCACATGCTCATCAAGGTCATGCATCGGCAATAAATGAAACTGCAAGTGCTGGGTGCGGCTACGAATTGTCTCGCTTACTTTTTGCGGATCGGTAGTGGCCAACACAAACACCACATGCGGTGGTGGTTCTTCAAGCGTCTTGAGAAGCGCTGCTTCAGCTGGCTTCGAAAGCATGTGCACTTCGTCCAAAATGAAAACACGATGTCGGCCAGGGTTGCCGAGCGACGAACGCTCGATGAGATCACGCATGTTCTCGACACCGTTGTTGCTGGCCGCATCAAGTTCGAGAACGTCGTAACTGTTACCGCTATCTATTGCCCCACACGAATTGCAGATGCCGCACGGTTCTCCGTTTTCGGGTTCTTCACAATTGAGCACCTTGGCCAAAATGCGCGCAGTCGAGGTTTTGCCGGTGCCCCGAGGTCCAGAAAATAAATATGCCTGGCCTTCGCGATGGTTGATAACGGCATTTTGCAGTGCGCGAACCACGTGCTCTTGACCCTTGAGTTCGTCAAAGCGACGGGGCCGGTAGCGGCGATATAAGGATTGAACAGCCATCGCCTGCGAGCCTACCTAGGCGGTGCCACACCCCTGAAACCTTTTGGCTACCGTTGTATGGGATCAATGATGACTGCACCGCAACTGCCACGTTTTACAGCCAGGCGAATGGCCTCGATTATTGGGTTCGCAGTTGCTTCATTTATATATATGGGTGGCACAAATATAGGTGGTTTTAGCGCACTTGGAGCGATGGCAAGTGGTGTAGCCGGCACAAATGAAGTCACGACTTCCAATCCAATGCGCAACCAAATCGTGCAAGTACAGCCTCCACAGATGCAGATGGTGTTTCGAGATGCAATAGTCGACATCGGCAAGATGGGTCTTTCCGTTGTATGCAATAACGGGCCGGTAGCAATTGGGCTTCCACAACTTGCAACTGACAGTAAAACTGTCTCGTTTGCCGTCACCAGCATCCTTGTTGCAGGTGAATGTTTGATTAATTGGAATCTGGCCGATCGATCGCAGGGTTCTATTCCATTTACGTCACAGATTGTTTCTGAAACAACCATTCCTGCTGTGGGAGACACCGCAACCGAGACAACACTTCCGGCAGTAATCGGTGAAGTAGTGGCTCAGTCTGCAGGCGGAGGTCCTCGAGTAGGTGGCCTACTTGGGTTGCTTCGCATCTTTGAATATCTGTTTGTTGCCGCGATATTTGGTGGATTACTTACTGTGACACTCGCATGGCCAGAGGGCATTGACTACGGCGTGTGCTTGCGTTTCTTTCGCATCACGTGGTTGCTTGCTGTTGCAACGATGTACCTCATCGTTGCAATCACCGCAATGCGCAGCTCTGACCACACGTTTATTGGATCACTTAATCCGTTTAGTTGGTTTGGCGCGCTCAATGATGCAGCAGGTTTGATACTGCTGTTGCGCTTTGCTCTTGTAATTGGTTCGTTTTGGGTCACGTTTCAACCAGCACGTGTTTTTGAGCCTGCCACTCAAGTGCCAGCGATCACGCTCATCACGGTGATGATGGCGACCTTTGGCCTAACGCGTATTGGTCAACATGTCGCACTCTTTACATACATTTTTGGTATTGCCCATGCGTTGGCAATCGGTATGTGGCTTGGCGGATTATTGCTGCTTACACGCACGGTGCTCAATGCACCAGGCGAAGCAGATTTATTGAATGCTGTTCGCGGATTTACGCGCATATCGGTCACGCTTATTCTCGTCTCAATCGCCACTGGTGTGATGCAGGTATACCTGCTTGACAGTTTCAATATCTTCTCCACTGGTCATGGTCGGCTCAACTTGCTCAAACTTATTGTTGTTTCAGGAATGGTGTGGATCAGTTTGATGTTCAAGAATTTCACTATCACTCGGCTGTCAAAAGAATCTGAGCTCACGAGCAAGATGGCATGGAGGCTCAGGCGTGCCGTGTCAACCGAACTTCTCGTTGGAATCCTTGTGCTTGGTTTAACTTCGTGGATGGTGCCAATGCACCCACCGCAGGCTCGTGCATCCGGCGCTGGACCAACGGTGCCCTACGCATTCCGTGAAGATCTGAAAAATGATCGGTTCCACGTCATTGTTTCGCTCACACCAAGTACTACTGGCGTCAATGCAATGCGCATCGAGCTGCTTGAGCCGTCGCGCATCAACAACTTTGTTGTCAAACTCATTCCATCCGAGATTGGTTATGCGGGTATCGCCATCAACGTGCCGCTTAAACGCAGAGGTGCTGCAATTGTGATGGGTGATGGTTCGTTCACATTGCCAGTCGCTGGCGTATGGTCGATCGAGATCAGCGGTGCGACCACAACGGGCGAATTGATCCCTCTAGCCACAACAATCACCATTGCTGAATCTGCTGTAGCGCCGACAACGCTTCCTGCCGAAATTGCACCTGTAACCACTCTTGCTGGCGGTTGATCGGTCGCTAATCTTGACCAGGTGAGTAACAACTCGATGGACGCAAAACTGCAGGATCTGCAGTCACGTAAAGACCAGGCGTACAACGCTGGATCACCCCGCTCGGTAGAGCGCCAACACGAGAAGGGCAAGTTACTCGCTCGCGAGCGCTTGGCCATTTTGCTCGACCCAGACAGCTTTCATGAACTGGATTTGTTGGCTCGACACCGTGCTCACTCGGCCGGCCTTGAAGAGCACCCATACACCGACGGTGTGATCACGGGATGGGGCACAATCGACGGCCGCAAAGTATTTGTATTTAGCCAAGACTTCACGGTGTTTGGTGGCGCGCTTGGCGAAGTGTTTGCCGAAAAGATTCACAAGTTGATGGACTTGGCGCTCAAGGTTGGAGCGCCGTTAATTGGTCTGAATGACGGAGCCGGCGCTCGTATTCAAGAAGGTGTTGTGTCCCTTGCCAGCTACGGCGGAATCTTTCATCGCAACGTTCAGGCATCTGGAGTTATCCCGCAAATCTCGGTGATCCTCGGACCATGCGCCGGTGGCGCCGTGTACTCGCCTGCCATGACTGACTTTATTTTCATGGTGCGCGAAACAAGCCACATGTTTATTACTGGCCCAGATGTTGTCAAGACGGTTACTGGCGAAGACGTAACGCTCGAAGAGTTGGGTGGCGCAATGAGCCATGCATCCAAGAGCGGCGTTGCCACATTTGTGAGTGCCGATGAGCAGTCATGCTTGCAGGATGTGCGTTTCTTGCTCAGTTTCTTGCCGCAAAACAACATCACCGAGCCACCTGTTGGTGAAGTTACTGATGACCCTGCACGTTTGTGTGAATCGTTGCGCACCATTCTTCCTCCGTCGCCCAACCAGCCATACGACATGAAGAAGGTCATCACCGAAGTAATGGATGATGGTGAATTCTTCGAATACTTTCCGCATTGGGCAAAGAGCATCGTGTGTGGTTTTTCTCGACTCAATGGTCAGTCGGTTGGCATTGTTGGCAATCAGCCAATGATCTTGGCCGGTGTGCTCGACATTGAGTCAAGTGAAAAAGCTGCTCGCTTTGTGCGCAC
>CAINTF010000207.1 GCA_903853285.1 uncultured Acidimicrobium sp.
AAATGGCTTTCCGGTTGCTCCAACGATTTTTCCGTTGCGCACTCCAGTTGCAAATTCTGCCATCGAATGCCGCACCTGCTGTACTTCTTTTACGACGTCAATTCCATTAACAACAATCTTTTGTGTGCTCGGTGCACGCAGCGCCACATGCAATGCAGGCTGACCTTCCGATGTATTAATAGGTGCTCCTTCAAACATCGCGTCCCTACGGCTCGACACTGATGCTTCTTGAGCCAGCTCGAGCAATGTGTCCACAACTGCTGGAGTGATGTTTTGCTTCGAGAAATCGGCGACAATCGATCCGCTGCCAAGGTTGAGATGAAGCGTGTTTCGTGTTGCTCGTTGGGCATCGCCCAGAAACAACTCACTCAGGGTTGACTGTGGCGCTTCTTTGCCTAGAGCAACAAGCTTTTTCCACGAAGATGTGGTGGTGATCACTGTGTACAGGTTATCTCGCTCTCACGAGTAGCGTCTTGCACCGTGATTACGTTATGACAGCAAACGCCGCGGCAACGCAACAAGAAGCGTCGCGGCGCTTACCTCAATCGGGCATCACACTCGGCTTCGGTGCGTATCTCATCTGGGGTCTAGTCACTATTTTTTGGAAGCACCTCAAAGGTTTTGATTCGTTTGAGCTCATCGGTTGGCGCATCACCACATCCGCAATCATGCTCATTGCGTACATGACCGCTACAAAAAAGATGAAACCACTGCTCACAACAATGCGAGATCCGCGCACTTTGGTGCGCCTCATCGTGGCCAGTATTTTGTTGACCATCAACTGGACAACCTACGTGTGGGCGGTTGTCAACGGCCATGTCATTGAAACTGCACTGGGATATTTCATTGCACCGTTGTGCACAATGGTGCTTGGAGTGTTTGTTCTGCACGAAAAACTTCGTCGACCCCAAATCATCGCAGTCTGTTTCGCTCTCTGCGGTGTGGCTGTGCTCACAGTCGGTTACGGCAGAGTGCCGTGGATAGCGCTCACCATTGCTTCTTCGTGGACTTTCTATGGCTACCTCAAAAAACAAGTGCAACTCCCACCGCTCGAGAGTTTGACGGGCGAAGTGATTGTCGCGTTTATTCCAGCTCTCATGTATGTCGCTGTTTGTTGGAACCACACAAACAGCGTTTCCAACACGGCTTCATCAACGCAGTGGTTGCTTATTGCACTCACAGGGTTGATCACCACGGTTCCGTTGCTGTTGTTTGCGGCATCTTCTCAACGAATACCACTCACACTCATAGGGCCAATGCAATACATCGTTCCTACAATTAATTTTCTGCTCGGTTGGCTGCTCTACAGTGAAGAAATTACGGCAACCAAAGTTGCGGGGTTTGCACTGATCTGGATCTGTTTAGCGATCGTATTGCTCGACTTATTTATTTGGCAACAGCGAGCTGTGCAGTCCCAGCCACAATCCGCTTAAGTCCTTCAATTACATCTAGTCCACGTTGTTGGTCGTCGACGACAATTGCAAACCTCGACAAGCCTGTGAGCACAACATTGATGAGGTCTTGCAAAACCTGAGCGTTAATTCCCGGAACGATCTCTCCACGAGCAACGGCATCGGTGCACATTTTCGCCAAAAACTGTCCAAGACCAACGCGGAGCGGAGCGATCGCTGAGGACAGCTCGGGGTGACGCTGAGATTCAGAAGCAACTCCAACTACGAAACTCGCTAATGACGGATCTTCGGCACTCATCAGCGCAATTGAATCCAAGATTGCCGAAAACTTATCGGTGAACGTCTCATGTCTAGCCGCAGCTTTTTCAAACGTGCTCAGAACAACTTCTTGCATCTCGGCATATGCCGCCACATACATATCAAGCTTCGATGGAAAGTAGTGATAGATCGCACCGGTTGTAATTCCAGCGGCTTGTGCAAGCGCACGATTAGTAGTGGCGTCATAGCCAACGTCAGCAAATGAGCGACGAGCCTCTTTCACCAAAAGTTTTCGAGTCTCGCCAGCGTCAGTGTCGCAAGGCCGACCGAGTTTCTTCGCCAGAACCTTCATGAGATCAGGCTAATTCGTAGTTCTGGGGCTAGACGAAGCGGCGCAAATGTGCCGCCATCTCGAGTGGGCGATCGCCCTGCACACTGTGCCCTGCACCGTCCACTACAACGATCTCGGCACTTGGGTAGTGCTTTTTTACACCTTCGATGTCCTCGTCGTCGACGACTGGAGACGCCCCACCGCGCACGACCAATAGCGGGCATTGCAGGCGCGCGATGGCATCCCACAATGCAGAGCGTGGTGATTCAGTTTCGAGATTAGTTTTCTCCGAATTGATTTGACCACGTCGGTCATAACGCCACTCCCAACTTCCATCTTCCAGTTGATGCGCATTGTGCAAAATACCTCGGCGCAAACTTGTTGCGGACCGCGTTGGGTTGTGCTCAGTTGTACGAGCCAACAGATCTTCAAAACTTGCAAAA
>CAINTF010000208.1 GCA_903853285.1 uncultured Acidimicrobium sp.
CCATCATGACCATGCCAAGAATGCTGGAGAGCAACAAGAAGTAATACTCGCCCCGCCAGTACTCGCCTTCTTCGACATGACTAGATGAGAGAAGCACGACTACATAGCCAGCAATCAAGAACATTGCTTTCATCACGATGCTGAAGTTGTCGACAACATATCGACCATCGAACATTGAGCGCACGTTGACATCGCTGAGCCCAAGTGTGAGAACTGGCAATACAGCTGCGAGCAATGTAAAGCCGGCAAGTGATGACAACACCCACTTGCGCGACTCGTCTAAGAACAAGTCGGCCAACAACACCACACACAATCCGGCGGCCAACACCATCTCTGGTGCAAGCGCGTGGTAGTCAACTGTTGGGTTGACCCAAGGAGCGGCGGCGTTGAATAATGCAGTGAGCACGTGATTAGCCCTTAAAGCCTGTGAGCACGCCTTGAACGGCTGGGTCAATGATCTTGAACAACAGGTTTGGCATCAAACCAAACACGATGATCGCGATCAAAAGTGGCGTCCACGAAATCCACTCAAACTTGTTGACGTCTTCGAATCCATGACTATCACCATGATCGCCATGACCATGAGCATCATGTGCTGCGCCAGCGAACTCTGGCTTTGGCTCTCCGAATGCGACACGCTGGAAGAGCCACAACAAATAGGCCGCAGCAAACACTGTGCCGATTGCTGCAATCACCATGTAGACACGGAACAACGTCTCGTTGAGACCTGCCGCAGGGCTGTATGCCGACAAGATTGCGGGAAACTCACCCCAGAAACCTGCAAGGCCAGGCAAACCGAGCGATGCCATGCTGCACAAACCAAGGATCCAACCGAGGTGTGGCAGCTGCTTGAGTACACCACCAAGACGCTTGATCTCGAGTGTGTGATATCGCTCTTTAATGCTGCCGGCAATAAAGAACAACATTCCTGTAATCAGACCATGAGCAACCATGCCGAACATTGCGGCCGTCATACCGAAACTTGTGAGTGTCGAAATTCCGAGCATTACGAATCCCATGTGCGCGACAGATGAAAACGCGATCAAGCGCTTCATGTCGGTTTGAGCCAAGCAACCGAGCGAGCCATAGATGATTCCAACGACTGCGAGACCGCCAATGTATGGAGCCCATGCTTTTGCAGCGAGCGGAAGAATCGGAATTGCTATGCGTACGAAACCGTATGTTCCCAACTTCAGCAAGATTGCGGCCAAAATGACTGAGCCTTGAGTTGGTGCTTGTGTGTGAGCATCAGGCAACCAGGTGTGGAATGGAAACATCGGAACCTTGACGGCGAAACCGACAAACATGCCGGCGAAGATCCAGATCTGTACGTTGCGCGCGATTGCGCCACCGTGCTCGACCAAAAATGGGATTGAGAAATTCTCTGCGCCAGTCTTAAAGAACAGTGCAAGAAATGCGACGAGCATCAACGCTGAACCGAACATCGTGTACAGGAAAAACTTGAGTGACGCGTACTGACGATTTTCGCCACCCCATACACCAATCATGAAGTACATCGGCAAGAGCACGAGCTCAAAGAACACAAAGAACAAGATGAGATCTTGAGCGATGAATGTGCCGGCCATACCTGTTTGCAACACGAGCATCAAGATAAAGAACGCCTTGGGGTTGCCTGGGTCTGGAACATGGTTGAGGCTGTAGATCACGACGAGCAATGTGATCACCATCGACAGGATGTAGAGCGGCAAGCTGATGCCATCGAGACCGATGAGATAACTGCTCTTGATGAGCGGAATCCACTGGTGCTCGGCAACGAACTGCATTGAGCCCGCTTTATCAAAGTTGAACTTGGTGAGCGTGAAGATACCGACTGCCAATGTGGCGATCGAGGTAAGCAGTGCCACCATCTTGACCATTTGCTCATTTGCTTTTGGCACGCCGAGCAACAAGACCACTCCTACCAACGGTAAGAACGTTCCTACACTCAACACCCAATTTGCGTCACGGAGCATTTCCATGGCGTTATCTCCCTTTTGTTGTTACGTATTGATAATGACGAGTACGAGTGCAGCAACGGCAGCCGCGCTAAATAACAGCGCGCCGTACTGACTCACTTTTCCTGATTGCACCGGCTGCAAAATGCCACCGGCACCTCTTGTTGCTTTGCCCGAGTTGTTGACCGCACCGTCAACCACACGTTGATCGATATTGCGATACACCCAGCCAGCGATTGTTCTTGATGTGCCTGCAACTGCATGCAAGATGCCATCCAAAATGTGTTGATTGAACCAGTACGCACCGGCCGCGATTGGTCCAGAAATTGCCTTGACAATCACGTTCTCGTACAACGAGTCGAGGTAGTACTTGTTGTCGAGGAAGCGATAACCCGCGCGCAACACTGCGTTGCGCTGAGTGAGCCCAACAAGGCGCTTGTCTTTGCGCGTGTAAAGCGCGACACAAACCAACCAACTAATGACGAGTCCAGCAAAAACGATCGCAAGCGACATGCCGGCCTTTGACCACATAAACGGTGCGTGATGCAACTCGGGGACAAACTCGCTGTGACGTGGCTCGACCCATTTGGTGATGCGCTCCCATGCCTCGCCGAATGGTGCTGCGTTGAGCAAGCCAGAGGTAAGCGCAAGCGCAGCAAGGATCATGAGCGGCACGGTGATGAGCAAGCCGCTCTCGTGTGGGCCAGATGATGCATGTGCGTCGTGCTCGTCATGTGCTGACGCATGAGTGTCGTGAGCAACGGCATGTGAGTCGTGAGCATCGTGATGCTCGCCCGCCGCTGCGCCACGTGGCGCACCAAAGAATGTGAGGTATGTCGCGCG
>CAINTF010000209.1 GCA_903853285.1 uncultured Acidimicrobium sp.
GCAGCCATGCTCTGAATTGCCACACGCACAACGTTATTGAGTGGTTGCTGAGCGGTCAGCGTCGAGCCGCCCGTCTGCGTGTGAAAGCGCATCAGTTTGCTCGCAGCCTTCTTTGCACCAAATCGGTTGGTCATGATGTCGTGCCACATGCGACGACTTGCACGAAACTTGGCAACCTCTTCAAAGAAGTTATTGTGACCATTCCAGAAAAAACTCAAACGTGGGCCGATGTCATCTACATCGAGTCCGGCATCGACCGCAGCCTGCACATAAGCAATCGCATTGCTCAATGTAAATGCAAGTTCTTGCACTGCAGTTGAACCGGCTTCGCGAATGTGATATCCCGAAATTGAAATTGTGTTCCATTTCGGAACGTTGGCAGCGCAATATTCAAAAATGTTTGTGATCAAACGCATGGACTGCGCTGGCGGATAAATGTAGGTTCCGCGTGCGATGTATTCCTTGAGGAGATCATTCTGAATCGTGCCGCTAATTGCAGTTGCTGGCACTCCACGCTCTTCCGCAACGAGTTCGTACATCAACAACAAGATCGAAGCTGTTGAGTTGATCGTCATCGAAGTCGTGACTTTGTCGAGCGGCAAATCTGCAAGCAGTGTGCGCATGTCATCGAGCGAATCAATCGCCACACCAACCTTGCCCACTTCGCCAGCCGAACGCGGATGATCGCTGTCGTAACCCATCTGAGTAGGCAAATCGAATGCGCAGCTCAGTCCTGTTTGACCAGCCTCAAGCAAAAACTTAAACCTTTGGTTGGTGTCGGCTGCGCTGCCGAAGCCCGCGTATTGGCGCATCGTCCATAAACGATCGCGATGCATTGTCGGATAAATACCGCGGGTGTAAGGAGGCTCGCCAGGATTCCCAATTTGGGCGGTCGAGCCAGCAATCGATTCGGCCGTATAGAGCGGCTCGACAACGATTCCTGAGTCGGTCTGGCGAGGGGTTTGAGATTCGGTCACGGATACAGGCTACGAGATTGACTGCGCAGGACAAAGATTCGTGCGACAAATACGGCAGTTCTTGCTCTTGGCTAGCCTTGGCATATGGCCATCACCGAGAGCACAAAGAAGATTGACGGACGCGAACTTGTCCCACAGCAGCTTGCTTCACTTGGACGCCCGACTTACGACAATGTCGAAGATGAACGTCGCGCCCGCAAAGTTGGATTGGCTGCATCACTGCGCGTGTTTGGTCGTCTCGGATACGGCGAGGGTGTTGCAGGCCACATCACCGCACGCGACCCAGAATTTACCGACCACTTTTGGGTTAACCCATTTGGCAAGAGTTTCCGCCACATGAAAACAAGTGATTTGATCTTGGTCAATCATGATGGTGACGTCGTGTACGGCAATCAACCTGTCAACAAGGCTGCTTTCGTGTTGCACGCCGCAATTCACAAGGCTCGACCTGAAGTCATTGGCGCGGCGCACGCACACTCCACTTACGGCAAGGCGTGGTCATCACTTGGACGCAAGCTCGATCCGATCACACAAGACTCGTGCATTTTTTACGAAGACCACACTGTCATTTCCGAACAAGGTGGCGCAGTTGTTTTTGAAGCCACGGCCGCCGAAGAAATTATCTCCAAGTTTCCAACCGGCAAGGCTGCGATTCACCAAAATCACGGTTTGTTTACTGTCGGCACCACTGTTGAGGCTGCAGCGTTTTGGTTTATCACCATGGATCGAAGTTGCCAAGCACAACTACTTGCCGAAGCTGCGGGAACACCAAAGTTGATCCCTCACGACATGGCGCTTTACACCCAGCAACTCACCGGATACGCCGATGCTGGATGGTTCCAGTTTCAGCCGCTGTTCCAGGAAATCTGCGCATCAGATCCCGAACTTTTCGAGTGAGTCAACGAACACCGGATTCGGCATCTGCCCGTATTGGCGCATTACCACCCGAATTATTTTTCATCTGCTCTGCATCCGCCCAATACATTGGCGCGGTCATTGCGTTCAGATTATTTGACCGACTTGCACCAGCAAGCGTGGCGTGGCTTCGCGTTATCGCTGCAGCATTAATCCTGCTTGTCTTTTCTGCACGCCGACTGCGCAAGCAAGGTGCCTGGACAAAGGACGAATTTATCTCGGCAGCAAGTTTTGGAATCGCCGTTGCCTTTATGAATTTGACGTTTTATTTGGCAATTGACCGACTCGACCTTGGCAAAGGTGTCGCAATCGAATTCATCGGTCCTATCTGCGTGGCAGCATGGCAAACGAAATCTCGTCGCAATGCTGGCGCACTCACACTCGCCACTCTCGGCGTAGTGATTTTGTCGGGCTTCGAGCTTGGAAGCGAGCCGCTCGGTCTGCTGTTCATCTTTTTGGCCTCGGCGTGTTGGGCTGCGTACATCGTGATTGGGTCTCGAGTTGCGCAACTCAACAGAGGCGTTTCAGGGCTTGGTGTTGGCCTTGCAATTGGTGCAGTGGCTATTGCTCCGTTTGGCGCACCACAGAGCGGTCCAGCGTGGTCGTCACCTTCAATTCTGGGTCTGTGTTTACTTGTCGGCTTGTTTTCCAATGCTCTCGGATATGGAATTGAGCAATCAATTATGCGCAAGATTCCCGTGCGCAGATTTTCGGTGCTGCTTGCACTCCTCCCAGTTACTGCTGTTGTGTTTGGATTTTTGTTTCTCGATCAGACTCCAACTTTTGTAGACATGATTGGAATTACATTGGTGCTAACAGGTGTGGTTGTACAACAACGCGAAATCCTGACACCAACAAGTGAATCTTCCTAAAGCATTGCCCTTTCCTGCCGATCACTCTCGGTAGAATGGTTTTAAGCGGGCAAGGAGAATCCTTCAGCATGCGCGTACCCCCAAATTTAAAAAAAATCAGTGCAGTTGGCATTATTGTCGGCAGCCTGTTTTCAACATTGCTGACAGTTGGTTCTGCGCGCGCCGATGACGGTTTGTTGCCCAACGCCATTGTGATAAATGGCCGTGGATATGGACACGGGCGTGGCATGAGCCAATACGGTGCCTACGGATGGGCTACTACTGGCACGACGTGGGACCAGATTCTCAACTTCTATTACGGCGGCCCAACCGGAAACACCATTGGTTCGCTCGCTGACCCGGGTCAAGAAATGACCACATACCTCTCGGCGATGAACGACAAAGCAACTTCGGTTGTTGCCGATGCCAGCAATGCAGTATTTGTACAAGATCCAACACCAGGACGCCTCTGGACATCACTCGTGGCGATCGAAACATCGCAACGCGTCTATCGAGTGTGGGGTTCGATGGAGCGAAAGTGTGCAATAACCGCAGACCCCGCCACCGAAGGCTTCACGTTGATTGGCGATGTTCCGACCGTTGCTTCATTCACTACGACCGTTGGTGCAGACCCTGCAGCCGGTGCAACAGCAGTCATTGGCTTGTGCGAACCACGCACGAGTAGCAAAAACAAGATCCGCTATTACCGCGGAGAAATTCGTGCTGTCAACAACTCAAGTGGTGCTAA
>CAINTF010000210.1 GCA_903853285.1 uncultured Acidimicrobium sp.
AACACTGCCAAGCGAACATGAAGTTCCAACCGCATTTTGTGTTGCCGATGCTGCAGCAATAGTCAACGTTGGTGCAGTACAAGTTGGCGAGTTTGGCTGAATAATCCAATCAGTTGGAAAGCCCGGCAAGTCGCAAGCGCGGGATCCGACCGTATTGCTCACGATCAATCCAGCCTGTGGCACGTACGGCACGTCAGCCTGATACAGCGGGTTCGCCAAGTTGCGAGTCTCAAGAGCAGGCAAACCTGGTTTCACAATGTCTGACTGCAGTGCAGGTGGTAGCACCGTTGCAACCGTGTTGAGACCAACCGAACCCACAGCGGTTGTTACGTTTTCGGTTCCGTCACGGCGCACTTCGCGCACTTGTGTTTGGTTGTCGGCAGTTTGTGATGTGACTACGAAATTATTTGTACCACCAACATCGGTTGTATCTACTGCGCGAGCGCTCACCTGCGGTGTCTGTGCATTGACAACTACCTGAAGTTGCTGACCAGCTGACGACTCAATTGAAACATTGAGTTCGTTCACTCCATAACCAACAACTGTGTTTGATCCAGCCACTGAAGCAACTAAGTTGTCGCTTGCTACGGTCAGGTTCACACTGGGGTCGTCAACAGAAATAGCGTTTTGCGAAATTACGACAGGTGCATTATCTGCTTCCGAAGACAAGACCTGCACAATGGCATTTTCTTGCATCACAAATGCACTGGTTGCTGCCGGCAAGTTCAGCTCTAAGTCAGTTCCGTCAACAAACACCACGTACTCAAGCGCGGTTACATCACCAACTGCACCGCGCAACGGTTTGACGACTACACCGTCAACCGTTGTTCCTGCACCAGGTGACATTGTGCCGTTTTTCGTCTTAATCGACCATGATGCATCAGTCGACTTGATCACGAGCATTGTGTTTTTTACTTTGGTGTCGTTGCCGCAGAAAGGGCATGTACCTGTCGCGCGCGAGGCCAGCGAAGTCAAGTCCAAATACCCAGCCCCACCGGTCCAAGCTTTAGGGTCATTCGCCGGGTCTTTACCCGAAAACGAAAAACGCCATTGTTTTTTGGCCAAGTCGATCTCTACGTAACGATTTTTTCCAGGCCAGTTTGAGTCATAAACCTGCACTACCGCGTGGTCAGAGTCGGTGAAGTCAATGGCGTACGGAAGTACCGCGTGACCGCCCTTTTCTGTGTACAAACCCATCGCGTATTGCGCAGAACCTGTCTTAAATGACTCGACGAGTCCATTCACAATCTGACGCAACGATTTTTTTGCCCACGAATCGGTGTCGGCTTGCGTCTCTGGCAAAAACTGTGTGGCAAATGCTCTAAAGATTCCGTGCGTGATTTCACCCTGATTAGGTAAGTCGACCGTCTTTGGGTCTACCGATGCAGCGAAGCGCGAAGCTGCTTGCACTATCAAGCCTTCGCAATGACCAGAAGCGCGAGCCTGATTCACCATGCGCGCCCACGCTGCAGCTTCAGCGGTTGGTACGCAAGGGTCGACGTTGCCGCCGACGCAAGCACCTCCCGCAAACATCGCCACAAGATCGTTCACATCAAATGTTTCAGAACTCACCGAAGCAGGAAAGTTTGGAAATGAAAAACCATCGGTGAGTGGTCGCAGAGTTGTCGAAACGGATTCAAGTTTTACCGAGTCAGTCGAGCGAGTAACAAAAAGTCCAGCGCCAAGTCCGACTACAACCACCACGGCAACAGTTTGAATTGTTCCAAACTTGCGCTTCTTAAATACATCAAATCCGGCGTATCCAACTGCGGCCAGAACCAATACTTCAATAAGCCTCACAAGGAGGTTGCTGCCGCTTTCTGACGCACCGCTAGTTGCTTCAGCACCTGCAATCAGCGCTGCCTTGCGCTCAATACCAATTGAGAGGTTGACAACAGAACCACTGTGTGGACGTACTGCAACTTCTACCTGCGTGTCATTTTCGCCGATGTTGAGTTGAGTCGCGCCATCAAGCGGATTGATCTTGGTCCACTCTTGAACACCCGATTGCACATACACGTCGGCTGCTGCAAGTTGTGCTGCTGCCAGTATTTGATCGTTATCGCTCTTATCAAACGTAAGTGCCGTGACGCCTTCTTGCAATTGAATGACACCAAGCGTTCCTATCGCATCGGCGATCACCGTCGCGCTTGCAGGTGGTGTTGCCGCTGCTGCAGGCGGAGCACTCGCTGGCGTAAACACCCACGACAACGTGAGCACACCTTGTTGTCCTAGCTTGCCGTTACTACCGCAACCGTCGGTCGCGATGTAGTACTGCTTTTCGGCTTGTACATCAACACTCGTTGAAGCAGCGCCGTGGTCGCCACCCTTGTTGGCGCCAGCGACTTTGGTCAGGTTTGAGAGACCATTGCCCGTGTACACAGCAAAGAGAGAGTCGAACGAACTACCAATGGTGTCGACATGTAATGAGCCATCTTCGGTTGGCATCCATCGAAACCAGGCGCTGCCATGCGGCCCGAAGCAACCGTGATTCGGTTCGTTGGGTTCGCTCGTTGTTGCACCCGTGTTGGCTGTTGTAGTGCCTTTTTGACCAGATAATTCGAGTGCAGCAGAAAAGGCGTCATTTGCTGGCGCAGTGCCGCCGATGACCGTTAATGAAATCGTTGCAATAATTGGCTGCTGCGTTGTGTTGCAAAAGTTCGTAGCAGTGACGGTGTAGTCGCCGGTGAACTTAGCTCGCAATTTTCCGATCGCACCATATGCCACTTCGTCCACACTGGTGCTGCCGTTAACTGTCTGCGCCAGCGAATACT
>CAINTF010000211.1 GCA_903853285.1 uncultured Acidimicrobium sp.
AAAAAGGCAACCACTGAGCTGTATGGCGCTGAGCAGACACTCATTTGGCGGAGAAGTTTTGATATTGCTCCCCCTCCGGCGCCACTAGACAGTCCTGAGCATCCTATTAATGAGGCGAAATACCAAGAGCTTGTCCGTCAGGGACTCGATAAGAACTTATTGCCAGCAACTGAATGTTTGAAAGATGTACTCGCTCGCGTGCTGCCGTACTGGAATGATGTCATTCGTCCTCAATTGCAAGCGGGCACCAACGTATTGGTGACAGCTCATGGAAATTCGATTCGTGCCCTCGCAATGCACCTCGAACATATTTCGGCCGCTGACATCACCGAAATGAATATCCCTACCGGCGTACCTCGCCGTTATGAATTCACTGATTCGATGGAAGTGAAATCGGTGGACTTCATGGGTGATGCGGCCGCCATTGCTGCAGCCGCAGAAGCCGTTTCGCGCCAAGCAACTGCTGGATAAATCTCTTCTGGTTCTATGTCGTTGGCATAAATCGCACTAGCGTGAGATCTTCATGAGCACCACACACGACACCCCATCTGCCCCTGTGGCCGGCGCGAAGCGCATCAAGCCATATCAAATCTCGATCGCATTCGGAGTTGGCATTGGTGTCTTCACCATGATTTCGGGCATCGTCCCCCAGATCACAGGTTGGGAAGAAACATCGCTTGTGCACCGAGAGGTATTCGAGGGCATTCCTGGTGCATTGCAAATTGCGTTCTACACCGTCATCCCAATGCTGCTTATTTGGGGTTCGTTGCGTTTTGCTGACCGCATTCGCAACTGGGAGCGCGGCGCTCCAGATCGTCGCAAAACAACTCGCAAAAATTTCAAACAGCGCCTTGCCGACTACCGCGCAGGCGTATACATGCGCACACTTTTGCGCGACAGTGCTGCCGGCCTCATGCACTCAATGATGTACTTCGGATTCTTGATCCTGCTTGGCGTCACTACGGTGCTCGAGCTGGATCACCAGTTGCCACCAGCACTCAAGTTTTTGCACGGCGACATATATAAGGCATACGCCGCTGTTGGAGATTTTGCTGGATTGATGTTTACCGGTGGAGTCGTGTGGGCAATCGTGCGCCGTTACGTGCAGCAGCCATATCGAATTCGCATCAAGACCAAGCCTGAGCATGCATTGATTCTTGCAACGCTGTTAATCATCGGTCTGAGTGGTTTTGGTTCAGAAATGTTCCGCATTGCTCAAGGTCAGGCAGCTGGTGTTGATCTTGGTTTTGAAAAGTGGAGCTTTGTTGGTTACCCACTTGCACAACTTGTTAATGGTGCTTCAGCAAGCACGTTGACAACTTGGCACCAGGGTTGGTGGATGGCGCACGTTGCTGCATTCATCGTGTTCTTGGCAATTTTGCCAATCACAATGTTGCGTCACATCTTTACTTCGCCTCTCAACATGTATCTCAAAGATCGCGAGCGGCCAAAGGGTGCGATGAAGGCAATGCCAAATCTCACGGAGACTTCGCTTGAGACTTTTGGCGCGCACGTCATTGAGGATTTCACGTGGAAGCAACTGCTCGACCTCGATGCATGCACTATGTGCGGTCGTTGCACCAGCGTGTGCCCAGCACACGCGACAGGCAAGCCACTCGACCCACGCGAAATCGTGCTTAAGAGCGGTGAAGTAATGGCCGCAACTGCTTCTCATGCACCAGGTGGCAAAGTGTCGCCACCAATTGGTGTTGACAGTGAGATCACTGTCTCGGTCAACTCATTGTTTGAGCGGATTACCGCAGAAGAAGTATGGGCATGCACGAGTTGCAAGGCTTGCGATGAAATCTGCCCTGTCAACATCGAAATTCTCGACAAGATTCTCGACATGCGTCGTTATTTGTCGCTGATGGAAAGCGACTTCCCTGCCGAATTGGGCAACGCATATCGCGCAATGGAAAACCAGGGCAACCCGTGGGGCATGAACCAGGGCGAGCGTGGTGACTGGGCAAAGGATCTTGATGTTCAAGTGCTTGATCCTGGCGCTGCATTCAATCACGAGTATTTGTACTGGGTTGGTTGTGCAGGCAGCTTCGACGACAAGAACAAAAAAGTGACGCAGTCGATGGCCAAGTTGCTCAAGCGTGCAGGCGTCGATGTGGCAATTCTTGGACCAAGCGAAATGTGCACCGGCGACAGTGCTCGCCGCAGTGGCAACGAATACTTGTTCCAAATGTTGGCAATGCCAAACATTGAGATGCTCAACGGTATGGGTGTACGCAAGATCATCACGCAGTGCCCACACTGTTTCAATACTCTTGCAAACGAATACCCGCAATTGGGTGGCACGTACGAAGTGATTCACCACTCACAGTTGCTCGAGCACTTGATTGACAGTGGCAAGTTGGATGTAAGCAATGCAACACTCGAAGAGCGCATTACGTATCACGACTCGTGTTACCTCGGACGCCACAACGATGTGTACTTGGCACCACG
>CAINTF010000212.1 GCA_903853285.1 uncultured Acidimicrobium sp.
AAATCCAGAGCCACCGAACTCTTCAGGAATCGAAAGACCCTGAAGGCCCATTTGCTCACCCATTTGCGACCACACCGCAGGATCAAAACCGTTTTCGGTTTCCATCTGCTCGCGTACAGCAGTTTCTGAAGACTTGCTCTCCAAAAATGCGCGGACTGTTTTACGGAGTTCTTCTTGTTCTTCTGAGAATGCAAAGTTCATGTCCACGATTCTGCCCGATCAGGATCAGTACGTGCCAATCGGTAGGTGTACACAGGAGTACACAAAAGAGTCGGTATCGGCTACCCTGAGATGCATGCGCAGCATAGGAATCCGTGAGTTACGAGAGCGTTCAGCCACATTTATCAAGCGTGCAGGCGCTGGCGAGCAAATGATTATTACGGTCAGTGGCGATCCAGTTGCCACCCTCGGCCCCATCACTCCTGCCACAACTCAGACAGTTACTTTGACCGATCTTGTTGCCAACGGCGCAGTGGTTGCTCCTCGACGACGTGACAAATATCAGATACCGAAGGCGATCACTTTCAACAGTGGTTCGCGCATCGACCAAACATTGCGCGAGGTACGCGGATGACGATCATGCTCGATACGAGTGCCCTCGTTGCTCTGCATACAAGTGGTGTTGCACGGACAATCACACACGATGCGATCAAAAGTGATTCCGACTGGTGCGCAAGCGCCCTCGCACTCACTGAAGCGATGTCCATTATTGACCGCATGTCAGAACAAGAATTTGTGCGACACGACCTCGAAGATGCAATCCGCCATACATGGGATTATGTTGCAATTGTGCCAGTTGATCAACGATGCCTTGACGAAGCCGCAATTCTTGTTCGCCAGCAGCCCCTGCATATTTCTGACGCAATCCATTTGGCTGCCGCAACACGTTTGCCCAAGCCCCTCAAATATGTGACGTTCGATCCAGCCCAAATCCCTGTCGCTCTCTCCCTTGGTTTCGACGTGGTGTCATCATGACCGCAACCTTGCACTGGAACGACAGCAACGTCGAAGTCCACAAACTTGTTGTCGGCCCATTCGACAACAATGTTTTTGTCATTCGGTGTCGAGCTACAGGCGACGCAGTTTTGATCGACGCAGCAAACGAACACGAGAAGTTGCTCGAATTGTGCGCACAACTTGGCGTACGCCGCGTGCTCGAAACTCACGGCCACTGGGATCACATTCAGGCAATTCCTGCCATGCGTGAAGCCGGCTACGAAGTTGCTGTAACTGCAGCCGACGCACCACGCCTCAAAGATGTTGGCTACGACGTGTTCATCGATGATGCCGAGGTGATCGAGGTGGGCAACCTACGCCTACACGCAATTCACAACCCCGGCCATACAGAGGGTTCGATTTCATTTGCTGTAGCCAATACCCCGCTGTTGTTTACAGGAGACACGCTGTTTCCTGGTGGCCCTGGCAACACTGCATTAGAGGGTGGTGACTTCGCGACCATTATTCAGTCGATTGACAACAAACTTTTCACTTTTCCACCTGACACCATTGTGTTGCCCGGTCATGGCCTCGACACCACTATCGGCGCCGAACGGCCTCAACTGCAAACTTGGATTGATCGCGGCTGGTAGACAAGTTTCATGAATATGGTTCCTGACGCTTCGGTCTTCACGCGGATCGATGGCAACGAAAAGATCCTGTCGAACGGACACCCAACATCGCAGTGGCGCACCGACTTGCGCCACATTCCAAATTTTCGTAATGCAATTTCCGTTACCTCCATCTACGTGCAGACGTTCATCATCATCTGGGTGGCGCTTGAACTACATAATCCCATTACCTACATCGTCGCTTTTCTACTCATGGGTCGTGCACATGCGCAGCTACTCGCATTGATGCACGAATCAGTGCACCGACTGTTGTTTCGAAATCGCAAACTCAACGACTTCGCGGGGCGTTGGTTGCTCGGGTACATGTCATTTGTAAATACCGATGGCTATCGCTACGTACACATGGCGCATCACCGCGAAGAGTTTGGGCCAAACGAACCAGACATTCCGTTGTATGCCAACTACCCCATCACGCGCGCAAGTTTTTGGCGCAAGATGCGTCGCGACGGTCTTGGCAGCACAGGTTTTCGAATGTTACGCGGGCAATTCATGTCAATATTTACGACTGACCCACAACAACTCAATACTCAGCGCAAGATATTTTCATTGCACGCAGTTGTGCTCATTCTTTCTGTGATGTTTGTAAACCCTTGGGTCTACGTGATGCTGTGGCTTCTTCCTTACATCACGGTCTGGCGAGTGATGAATAGGCTGCGATCTATTGCCGAGCATGGTGGCCTGCGCGCCGATGATGATCGTCGAGTCACCACGCATTCGGTCAAACAACACCTGTTTTCAAGTTTCTATTTCGTGCCGTTTAATCTCGGTTGGCACATCGCGCATCACACTGACTCGGGCATTCCTTTTCGGTCATTGCCCAAATATCACCGCCAACTTCGAGAATCCGGCTTCGTCACAGATGCCTACGAATACAGCAGTTATTTGGCCATTTGGCGAGCACTTCGCTCCCGGCCCGAAGTTGCTGCCAATGCGAAATAATTAACACTACGCAGGTAGTGCTAATCCCTAAAGCGCCTGAATACACTCATCTCTGTGACCGAATTGTTCAGAGTTGACGAATTGCATGCCAAGCCGATTGAGGGCGACACCGAAATCTTGCGCGGTCTTTCGCTCACGGTCAATGAGGGCGAAGTTCACGCGATCATGGGGCCGAATGGCTCCGGTAAATCCACTCTCGCCAACACACTTCTTGCCTCCCCCGAATACCAAGTTGTTTCGGGTCGCGTGTTTTACAAAGGTGATGACATCAGCCAGTGGCCCACCGATGCTCGCGCCAAGGCAGGCATCTTTCTAGGTTTTCAATATCCGCAAGAAATTGCCGGCGTATCTGTCATCCAATTCTTGCGACAAGCTCTCTCCGCTCGTAAGGGCATCGACTTGTCGGTTCTCGAACTACGACTTTCTGCAATGTCTTGGATGAAACGATTGGGCATGGACTCCACGTTCGTTGATCGTTACCTCAACGAAGGTTTTTCGGGTGGCGAAAAGAAGCGCAATGAAATCATGCAGATGGCAATTCTTGAACCTGAACTTGCAATCCTGGACGAAACAGACTCTGGTCTGGATATCGATGCATTGCGTATTGTCGCGCAAGGCATTCGTGAAGTACGCAAAGAACGACCAAAGATGGGCATCGTGCTGATCACCCACTACCAACGACTACTCGACGAACTACAACCAGACTTCGTTCACATTTTGATCGATGGCCGGATCGTCAAATCAGGTGGTATGGAAATTGCAGAAGAGCTCGAAAAATCTGGCTACGAGTCGTACAAAGAATAAGTACTGATCATGACTTTCGATGTAGCTGCAATTCGCAAAGATTTTCCGGTTCTGCATCGTCTCGTCAATGACAAACCACTCGTCTATCTCGACAGCGCAAACACTTCCCAAAAACCTCAAGTAGTGATTGATGCGCTTGCCAATTTCATGAAGCATGGTTATGCACCAATCAATCGAAGTGCATACCAATTGGCAGCGGAAGCCACTGACGCATTCGAAGCAACGCGCAGCGCACTTGCCACATTTATTAATGCGCCAAAGGCAAACGAAGTTGTCTTCACCAAAAATGCCACCGAGGCACTCAATCTGGTCATCATGTCGTGGGGCCGAGCCAATCTCAAGGCTGGTGATGCGGTATTACTCACACACATGGAGCACCACGCCAACATCGTTCCTTGGCACATGCTCGTTGCCGAGCGCGGTATTCAATTGCGTTGGGTTCCACTCACATCTGACGGCCAATTAGATCTCACCGATCTCGACTCATTACTCAAAGACGTCAAAGTATTTTCATTTACTTCAATGTCCAATGTGCTCGGCACAATCAACCCAGTGCAGCGCCTCTGTGCCGCTGCACACAACGCTGGTGCAATCGCAATCGTCGATGCATGCCAATCCGTGCCGCACCAACCCACCGATGTGCAGGCTTGGGGAGCCGACTTTGCTGTCTTTAGTTCGCACAAAATGTGCGGGCCTTCTGGTGTTGGTGTGTTGTGGGGCCGCGAGTCTTTGCTTGAAGCCATGCCACCATTTTTGGGCGGCGGCAACATGATCGCCGATGTGCGTCTAGACGGCTTTACAACGGCAGAAGTACCAGCCAAGTTTGAAGCAGGCACTCCAGCAATCGCCGAAATTGTTGCCCTCAATTCGGCAGTCAAGTATTTAACAAACCTCGGAATGCACAATGTTCGTCAGCATGAAATCGAACTGAGCACATACGTGCTCAACACACTGAATTCGCGTTTTGGAGATGACATCACCATTCATGGCCCGACTAATCCAGAGCTGCGTGGCGCCACATTTTCGTTTGCGTTTCGCGGCATTCACCCCCACGATCTCAGCCAAGTTCTCGATCAGACCAATGTCTGCGTCCGCGCTGGTCACCATTGCGCTAAGCCACTGATGCGTATTCTCGGCGCAAATGCAACGGTGCGCGCGAGTTTCTATTTGTACAACACCACGCAAGAAGTCGATGCTTTGGCTGACGCGCTTGATAGCGCATCAGATATCTTTTAATCAGGCAGACGAGGGAGCACATTATGGCCGGGCTTGAAGATCTCTACAGAGAAATCATTCTTGACCACTACCGCACGCCCCGCAATCGTGGCGAACTTGAAGCTCCAGCAGTGAGCGCCGAGGGACACAATCCTTTGTGTGGCGATGAGATTCGTATTTTTATTGACGTCAAAGATGGACTCGTCAGCGATGTTCGTTTCAACGGCTCGGGTTGCTCAATCAGCCAGAGCTCAGCCTCGATGATGACTACTGCAGTGAAAGGCAAGCCCGTAGATCAGGTTCGCGCAATCGTCAAGCGTTTCAAACAAATGATGACTCTTGACGAAGACGAAAACTCAACGATCGACGAATCGATCAACTTGGGTGATCTTGAAGCGCTACAAGGTGTCGTTAAGTTTCCGGTGCGCATCAAATGCGCGACACTCGGCTGGAATACATTGCTCGACGCACTTGCCGAAACTGGAAAATAGTATTTAGACAACCAAGTTTGGTGCGGATTTGCCGCCCAAAATTGCGAGTGCATTAGTCGCAGCCAAATCTGCCATCGCAGCACGCGTTTCCACTGTGGCCGATCCAAGGTGCGGAATCAGCACGGCATTGTCAAGACCAAGTAAACCTTCGTGCACGACAGGTTCTTTCTCAAATACATCCAAGCCTGCTCCTGCAATCACATTGCGCTGCAATGCATCGGCCAGAGCGGCTTCGTCAACCACAGGGCCTCGAGCAGTATTGACGAGGTAAGCACTTGGTTTCATCTTTGCCAATTGCGTTGCATTTATGAAGTGATGTGTCTCCGGCGAATATGGGCAGTGCAACGAAACAACATCGCTTGTGGCGAGTAATTCGTCCAGTTCGACATGCTTTGCGTCAAGCTCTTTGTGGGTTGCGACATCAAGCGGAGTCCGCTTTGTGTATGCGATGGTCATTCCAAATGCTCGGGCACGTCTTGCTACGGCAGCACCAATTTGCCCCATGCCAACAATGCCCAGTTGTCGGCCCTGAATGCTTGAGCCCAACATATAAAACATTCCCCACTGCCAAGGCTGCTGGGCACGAATGACGCGCTCGCCTTCTGCGAGCCGACGGGTCACCATCAAGATCAACGACATTGCAATATCTGCAGTTGCTTCAGTAAGCACGCCTGGCGTATTTGTGACCAACACTGATCGAGCCTTACAAGCAGGCACATCGATGTTGTTGTAACCCACGGCCACGTTTGAAACCGACTTCAGTTGTGCTCCTGCTGCCGCGAGTAGTTCATCATCAATCTTTTCGGTGAGCAAACTCACGATTGCATCGGCTCCACTCACACGCTTCAGCAACTCATCTCGGCTTATTGGTGTTGTTTCTTCCCATGCCAACACATCATGCTCTGCGCGCAAACGAGTCAGTGCTCCCGAAGGAATTTTGCCAGTGACAACAACTTTTGCCATGACTACTTCTTTATCCAATCACCAAGCAGCGTCATTCCTTTTTCGATCTGGTCTTTGTTGATGCCTGAAAAAGCAAACCGAACGTAGTTGCGTTCTTCTCCTGGTTGCGGTCGACCAAAGTGGCGACGCGTGCAAAACGAAACGCCGGTTGCATGCAAAGCTTGTTCTGCAAACACTGCCAAGTCATCAATCCCTTTGTTCTGCATTGCGCCAGTTACATCTGGAAACAAATAAAAGGCAGCTTCTGGAGAATGGACGCTTACGCCAGGCATTGCATTGAGCATGTTGACAGCAACATCTCGTCGCTCACGAAGAGTATCGAGCATGACCGCTGTACCCGATTGGTCTCCGGTTAATCCCTCGACGCCCCCGTATTGCACAAAGTGGGTCGTGCACGACTCGTCGTTGGTATTGAGTTTTGCAATCATGTTTGATACTTCAACAGGAGCAATTGACGCACCGAGTCGCCAACCAGTCATCGCAAACTTTTTGGAGAATGTGTACAAGATGACGGTTCGCTCCAGCATGCCTGGCAATGACGCAATCGACTTCGACGTCCCCGAATATCGCATTTCAAAATATGCCTCATCCGACAAGACCCACAGGTTGTGCTTGATCGCGAGCTCAGCAATTGCCTCGCGCTCAGCATCTGTCGACTCCGCACCAATCGGGTTTTGCAAATCGTTATAAATAATCGCTTTTGTTTTTGGTGTAATTGATGCCTTGATCTGATCGATATCAATATTGAATCCGGTCGAAGATGGCAAGTAGCGATAAGCCTTGGCTGCGCCCCCAAAATATTCGATCTGACTTTCATAAATTGGGTATCCGGGGTTTGGATACAGCACTTCATCACCAGGGTTCATCACAGCCTGAATGAACTTCGTGATCACTGGTTTGCCGCCAGGTTGCACGACAACATTGGCTGGTGAAAAATTGAGACCTCGACGCGCACCAACATCATTAGCGAGTGCCTCACGTAATTGTGGAATTCCTGCTGCAGGGCAATAGCCCGTTTTCCCATCAGCGATTGCACGATTCATTGCGTCCACGATGTTGCGTGAAGTTGCGATGTTGAGGTCACCTAAGTGGAATGGAAAAATATGGTTGCCCTTTGCACCCCACTCTGCTGCAGCTTGAGAAACTGCGAAAGCCGTCTCGGTTCCGAGTCGCTCTAATCGAGTTGCTAAGGCCATGGCAATCCTCCATTTGATATGTCAGTGATATATGACAGAACTTTACAATACATAAAGTTGAGACCCAGAAATTACAAGGGATTTATCGGGTATCTAATCAGCCAGGAAGGCTTGCTCAACTGGCTCACTTATTGGGTTTCGCATGGTTAGGTACACCCCAGTGAGGGCCACAACCAGCGCCACCAGCGACAGCACACTCAGCCTTTCACCGAACAAAATTGCGCTTTCGATCGCACTCAACGCGGGAGTCAAAAAGAACAGACTGCTTACGCGAGCAGCAGAATGTCGCGAGATCAACAGCATCATCAGCATTACAGCCGATATAGAAAGCACGAGTACAGACCACAACAGTGCAAGCAGCATTTCTCCATTCAGTTGAAACTCCCACTTTTCAAACAAACTCGATGCGACTAGCAGCACTGCTCCAGCAGAAACATATTGTGCCGTCGTGCCAGTAACTAGTGGCATGTCTTTGCCACGAGCACGTTGCACCAAAGTTCCCGTTGACATTCCAATAATTGATACAACCATTGCTATCAAGGCGGGTCGCGTCACGTCGCCCACTCCATCACGAATTTTGTCGACCACAACAACCACTACTCCACAGATACCGAGCAACACTCCAACCCACTGACTTGTTCGCAAACGTTCTTTCAATATCACCCGGCCAGCGACCGAAGTGACTACTGGGTGCAGTCCAGCGATCAACGCGCTCAGACCAGAAGGTAACCCACGCTTGATTGCATAGAAAACACCACCAAGATAAATAGCGTGCATGCAGATACCGACAATTGCGGATGTTGACCATGAGCTTTTGGGAAGTTTTGGTGCTTTCACGACACGAGCGATGACCGACAACACCAACGCTGCGCACAACATGCGCACCGTAAGAAATGTCAGTGGACCAGCATTACGCGTGCTGTAACGAGCAACCACAAAGCCAGTACTCCATAACGCCACGAAAATCCATGGTGTAAGTCGCTCAAAGAGTTTTGGTTGTGTCATGCATTCACCATCATGCTGGCTGTATCAAATCCCATGGTGCACCATACAAATCTTCAAACACTGCGACGGTGCCATACACCTCATGTCGTGGCTGTTCGCGAAACTTCACTCCGCGGGCCGACCAATTTGCAAAGTCGCGATCAAAGTTGTCGGTATTCAAAAAGAATGCAACGCGTCCGCCTGCCTGATTACCAACACTTGCCTTTTCTGCATCAGTTACCGCCCGAGCAATGAGCAACGAAGCGCCACTGTCTAAACCACTACTTGATTCACTGGTTGGCGCGACAACCACCCATCTCTTGCCGTCGCCCATGTCGGTATCTTCGACCAATTCAAAATCAAGTTTCCCTACAAAGAAGCCGATTGCTTCGTCATATTCACGTGCAACAAAGGTGACTAATCCGAGCCGGCTCATATGTTTGTCACGATAATTCGTTTAAGCAATTACGAATGAATGGTGTTTTCAACGACAAACATACGACGCCTGCCAGAAACGTTTGATAATGAATCTGCAACGACTGCTTTGCCGATTTCGCTTGCATATGCAGCCTCAAAATCACTTTGTGAGTCAAACCAAAGTTCTGACACACCGTCGGGGTCACCTTCTGCCGGGTTTTCCACCAAGTTAAAAACGCCGCGACGTAGTTCTGGCAATTGCTTTGCTAGTGGTGCATGGCTTTTCAGCCACCAATCTGCGAACTGCTCGTGAGTAGCGTCCGCTGCGCGAGTGAGCAAGATAATTGCTTTGAAACTCATGACACTTTATTTGTTCGAGCGAAAGGTCGGCCACCAACGGCTAATGCAACACTGACCAAAATTTCGTGTGCCATCGGTGCATCACCAATACATACTTCGATTGCGTCCATTTCATTGAACGACCAGATGTCGTCTTTGTTCGTGATCGGAATAGTGATCGATGCGCCTGGGCCTGCAACTTTTTTGGTCGACGGAATGATGTCGAGCCCCTGCACAACTACTTTGCGCACTGGAGCACCGAACCTTGGGTGAATCAATGCTGCGGCATGCTCAATTTCACCTGCAGTGCCGACGATGGCAGCTTTGCCGTATGCAGTTACTTCCCCGGCTTCAACTCCGAGAGCAGCAAGTGCCCGCTCGGCCAACAATCCAGAAATTTCTGCGCCCATCAGCTCGAGCATGGTGAGATCCTTGTGTCGTTTACCAACAAGCGGATTGGTGATCACTGCACTGCAAACCGCCTTGCGAACAATGCGCCCAGTTGGCTCGCCGAGTTCGGCCTGAATGTCTTCACATGTAGTTACAAATTTGCGAATTTCCATGCCTCAAAAACTACCAGTTTGCAGTGTCTACTCAGTAGTGCGCAGATGAGCATTGATTTTTGCGAATGCAGATCCAAGCGCCTTTATTTCCGATTCATTCAGCAGGTCAATCATGCGATTTCGAACGTCCTTCAAATGCAATGGCGCAACTTTCTTCAAAAATTCATAACCCTTCGCCGTCAAGTGAGCAAATGAAGCCCGTCGATCGTCTTTGTCTTGTATTCGCTCAACATATTTTGCCTTTACGACACCGTCCATTCGTCGGGTAAGACCACTTCTCGACAATCTCAACGTGTCAGCAAGATCGCACATTTTCAGTCTGTGATCCGGTGCTTCAGACAACATTGCAAGCAATTGGTAGTCGCCGGCATCCAAGCCAAAAACACCCAAGTCTCGCTCTATGGCATTCATCAAGTCGGGAGATGTTGTGACGAAACCTCGCCACGCCTTCATCTCTGCGTCATTTAGCCACCTAGGACTTGCCATATTGGAAGCATACCTAGATAGTTGCGCACGCAACTACCTTTATGATATGGTTGTGCTCGCAACTACCTCGCTAATGAGGTTCTTAACACAAGGAGCAATTAATGAATTCAGTTATGTTGATCGGGCGTATTTTGTTCGCCTTCATGTTCGTAGCTAGTGGTCTCAATCACCTCACAAAAGCCGAGGCAATGGTTGGCTATGCAACATACAAAAAAGTGCCAGCACCAAAACTTGCCAACGCATTGTCTGGAATCTTGATGGTTCTTGGTGGCCTCTCCGTCATCCTCGGCGTCTATGCCGACCTTGGTGCAATTGTGCTTGCAGCATTGCTCATCATCATGGCGCTCAAGATGCACGACTTCTGGACACAGACAGACGCAACAGCCAAGCAAACCGAGATGATCGGATTCATGAAGAACATTTCGATGGCCGGTGGCGCATTGTTCATCTTCGCGATTGCCGCTTCACAATCTGATTACGGCTGGGCACTCACCGAAAGCCTTTGGAGTCTCTCCAAGTAATTTCTGCGGGGTCACCCCCCGACCTGCAAATAGATAGATAAATAGAAGGGCGGCCCGCAAGAGTCGCCCTTCTTTTATGCCATCATCCTCACTTTCACCCACTTCGATCTCCACATGGACACGAAAAGGTGATTCAAGTGCCACAACCCCAAGGTGTATGAGAGGTGTATCGTATGACTATGGCTCGTACAAATATCGATATTGATGAAGTTGCATGCCGCAGAGTTATGAAGCGGTACAACCTCAGCACAATGAAGGACGCCGTCAATTTTGCGCTCAATCAATTAGCCGTTGAGCCAATGACCCTCAAAGAAGCAATAGCTATGGGCGGCACTGGGTGGGATGGAGATATTCCAGAAACTCAGAAAACAACGAAACAATGATCCTTATTGACACTTCGGCGTGGATCGAATTTTTACGAAACCCTCTGTCGCCGTATTTCGTCGAAGTATCAAGATTGCTAGGTAATAAATCCGCAATTTGTGATCCGATTAAAATGGAAATTCTTGCTGGGGCTCGCGACGAACACCATCTCCTCACGTTGAAACGTTTACTCTCTCGGCCTAAACGAATAGAAACAATTTCTATCGATTACGAGAACGCTGCAGAGATTTATCGCGCAGGCCGCAAGATCGGACTGACCGTGAGATCCCATATTGACTGCCTCATTGCTGCAGTGGCAATTCGGATTGACGCTCCAGTGCTACATGCTGACCACGACTTTGACATGATCAGCAAAATCACAAACATCAAGCAACACCAGTTGCCGATTTAGCCTCGAAACCTGTCCCACTCTTCGACGCTTCGTCCTAGTTCTCGCAGTCGTATTGAAACCGATAGTGGCATCTCAATTTCTTTTCCAGCTCTCACTGACGTAACCATTTCGCCATCTTCTGCCCACATGTGGCAGGTGTTGATGTTGGCGGCAAACTGACGCGAGCGCTGTTCCTGAATTGCGGGTGTCGTGAGATCTACATCATTCGTCACCACGAAGGCCCGCATTGACCAACCGGTCTGTATCGCCACCGGCGCCATTGCCGAAAGCAATGCACCGATATGCGTGCAGCCACGTGGTCCGGCAAATAACTCTTTTACTTTTGCATTGAAGCCGCGGCTGATCGACATGCCTTCAAGCTTTTTGTAGTGATCGGTGATGTCGGTGCAACCCAAATGTGGATGATTCTTAAATTCCACGGACGCCTTCTCGATCACAAAAGCTGGGTAGGTGACTTCAAGATCGACAACCATCAAATGCATCCACAACGGATCAGGATCGTTTGAAACATAAACGCCTGCTGGTTTCTCGTCGCACACAACTCCGCGCAACATAAAGCGATCATCTGCCATCCGAAACGCACGTACTTCGTAACGGCGAGTGTGCAAAAGGGGCAAATCTGGGTTTGGGGGGAACATATCGTTGACTGGCATTCGTGTAACGCTAACGAATTAGTCTCGAAACATGACCAACGAAGAGCTCGTCCGCATTGTTTGCCCATTATTTAATGACAACTCATATAAGTACTACTTTTCTCAATCCACAATCGACACCGGCAAGTCACTCGGCCTCAAAGGTATGGAGTTCTATGTTGCAGGCAGAGGTGGTGCGCTTGGCGACTGTGAAGGATCAGTGGTCGCTGCAGCTTTTGGCTACTTCAACCCAATCATCATTAATGCCGCTTGGACTCTTGCAATTGCCAAGCACCCGGCGCGAACAATTGGGTCGGTGCATTACGAATGCGCAGCGGTTGCCGGAAGAGAAAAACTCTCAGGACTTCCCAATCTTGCCGAATTCGTTTCTGCAATGCAAAAAGTATTTGATGCAACGGACGCTGATGGTCTTGCACTCTTCGCCGCATTCAAATCGCTCCCCCTCGTCGATGATTTACCCGGTAGAGCCATGCAACTCGCTGCATCGCTTCGTGAATACCGAGGAAGTGCCCACCTTGTTGCTGTCCGCGCTAGTGGTGTGAGTGCAATTCAAGCTCATTACCTACACCGACCTAAAGATATGAAAATGTTTGGCTGGTCGGAATCCGAATACCCACATGTTGATGACGAAACTCGAGCCCGCATGGTCGCAGCGGAAGAACTCACTGATGCACTCTGCATCCCTCCATACTCGGTACTCAACGAGACCGAAAGAGCTTCACTTGTCGCCGGTGCAAAAGCTTTTGAATTAGCTCTTGCTGCTTTAGATGCCTAATTAATTCTTCTGCATTATCTGCACACCCGAGACTTCATCGACAAGGTGGTAATGCTCGTCAAGTGCACGTTGTGCCGCACCAGAAGAATCGCAGTTCGAAGCGCTTTGTGCCATTGCGACATATTCAGGAGAGTCGCTTCGATTTAACATCTCAGCAATTTGTTCTCGAACTCCAGGCATCTCTTGAATATTCAAGTACCAAAGGTAAGGAAATGGTGGATCGGCAGAAATATTGCCGTAGAGCGCGGCACTCGCACACATTGCATAAATCTGATCACCTTTTTGAGAGTGAATTTCAAACCATGTTGCAATCTCTTCGTCGCCAGTTAAACGACTGTCTCCGTGTAGCCGAGAGCCCACATCTTCTCGTGCGATCATCAGTGCATTCGCGGTCATCGTTAATGGCACAACAATCGCAGAGATAAACAGAATTCGCTGTAGTTTCAACTTTGGCACGAGCGAAACCATCGCGCCGACTGCCGTTCCGAGCGGAAACATCAAAATCACCCAGTAGTGACGATGGAATAAGCCACCAAGCAAAAATGCGCATGTGCCAAGGGTGACCCACAACGAAATCACGGCGAGGACTCGACCCCGTTTCTGATCTCGCAATACAAACAGAGCAGCAGCTATCACAAGAATGATTGGCCACAGCGCTGGGGAAACAATGTTGTAGGTAAAGCTAAATTTCGACCAATCAGTGCCCGTAAGAAGACTGTGTTGAGATGCCCGATATCCCACTATCGCGTACCACCATCGGTGCCAGCCAGTCAGTGCCCCATGCAATGCAAGCAGTCCGATTGAAATCAAGAATCCAACGAGAACTGCAACCACTGAAGCGAACCTGATACGAACTGATCTTGTTAATGGCGACACACCAAACAGCAAGACCAGTAGCGCTACCCCTAGTGCATCAAATCCGCTCTGTTTCACCGACAAAGAACAGCCACCAATTATTCCTGCAACCATAAGCAGTCGAATCGAGACATCTTCACGGGCCCAGCACGCCCGGAGAGCCACTGCCAAGGCACATGCTCCTAGAGCACCACTTAATAGTTCTGCATTAGCGATAAAGCCTTCTATCTGCGGCAGGCTCGTCATGATTGCAGCCGCAATTGCGGCATACCAACCCGCCCGCTCTCCAACCAATGACTTTGCAATTGAACCGCATGCGAGCGAACCAACGATGCATGCAACAACTCCGAGTACACGCACCCCAATCGGATTTCCTAAGCCGATCAATGTCAATGCTCTGTAGATAACCAATAAACCCTGTGGCCTATCCACCCACACGTCGCGATACAAGACCGCACCCCTGCCCCACGCACGTGCGATTGCGAGATATCCACCCTCGTCGGCAGAAATTGGAGTGAACAGAAACCGCAATCTCAACATACATACGAGCGCAGTGATTGCGCCACACATTCTGTAATTTGTGCGTTGCAGCACGCCCACCTTCATCAACAAGGTTTCATTTAATTATTGCGTAGTCGTCAGATTTATTCATTGACAAAATTGCATTCAATAATTTCTCTGGCGGTGCCATCTTTTTGCGAGTCGCAAGATCCAGGAACATCACCAGGCTCGACACGCTTGCCGCAAGCTTTCCATCAGCCCTCACAAAACGATTGCGGAAAATAAACCGAGATCCTTCTTCGTTCATTCCTGCCAGTTCATTCGTAATGGTGATCTCTTCAGCAAGACGAACCTCTGCTCGATATTCAATTTCGTCCTTCAACACAATTGGGCCAAACCCTGCGCCAAAGAAATCCATCAAGGTGTAACCGTTTGCATCAAAGAATTCCATTCGGCAATTAGCCGACAAATCCAAATACGCCACATTTCGCATATGACCGTTTTGGTCCATCTCGCCCCAACGCGTACGGACTTTGATCTCTGAAAAATTCTTTTCGCTCATACCTCGAAAGATTAGTTGACCCTTACATCGTTTGTATCAATACGATGAACGAGGTGAACGAACTGACTGTTAATGCCGAACCGAGCACTTTGCTCGACGTCATCAAGATCATTCCTGAAGATTGTTATGACAATCCAACGTTCAAAGGAATGTCGTATGTCATGCGTAGTTTTGCCCTGTATTTTGCTGTGATTGCAGCGCTACTCAGCACGAACAAATGGTGGTTGGTCCTCCCGCTCATTCTCACCGCAGGCGCAATGGTCTCCGGATTATTCGTGATCGGTCACGATGCTTCGCACGGCGCACTCTTCAAATCCGCAAAACTCAATCGACTTGTCGCACGCATCGCAATGCTTCCATCGGCGCACGTTGAAGCGGCATGGGATCTTGGACATAACCGCATCCACCACGGTCACACCGTCAAACAAGGCATGGATTTTGTTTGGCACCCAATCACTCTCGAGCAGTGGGGCGAGATGGGTCGCTTGCAACGCGCTCGACACAAACTTGAATGGTCAATCATTGGCTCCGGCTTTTATTACGGCCGAGAAGTGTGGTGGAACAAAATGATGCGCTTCAAAGGAAGCGAAAAGTGGGCCCGCAAAATTGATATTGATCGCGTGACGATGCTGATTGCACTCACTGCTATTTCAACGCTTATTGGGGCAATTGGCTGGATCCAAACCGACAGCGTGCAAGGCATTGTTTGGACTCTCCTGAAAGTCGCAGTCATCCCGTGGATGCTTTTTATTTCCATCATCGGCTTCACGGTGTACGTGCACCACATTGGAGAAGACATCCGTTGGTACTCGAGGCGCGAGTGGTCCAAATTTCGTGGACAGATGGAGGGTACGACCATCTTGCGTATACCTCGCGTTCTCAATTACATCTGGCACAACATTTTCATTCATGTTCCACACCATGTCGACATGCGTATTCCTTTTTACAAACTCCCACAAGCAGCCGAAGCCATCAAGGCTGCATTTCCCGGCGTGGTAATCGACAAGAGGTTTTCACTTCGTTCTCACCTACGTACAACACGAGCCTGCAAGTTGTACAACTTTGAAACCGGAAAATGGTCAAGACTCCCCGCCTAGTACAAATCTGATTTTTAAGTTCCACTTATACTTGTCTGGTGTTTGAAATTCGAGAACCACTGCTCGCTGATGCAGAGTGGATCACCCAGGCTTGCCAGGACAGCGAAATTCAACGTTGGACCCTCGTTCCGCGTCCCTACAAAAGAGAGCACGCGCTCGGATTCATCGAAAACAAGATCAACGAAGCTCATCGCTGGGTAATTGAAGATCAAGCAACCAACGAACCAGTTGGAGTCATCAGCATTCATGCAATTGATCTCGACACGGGAGATGCCGATACTGGTTATTGGATTGCGCCATGGGGTCGTCGTCGCGGCGCAGCGGCTTACGCGCTTTATCTCGTCGAACAGTTTGCACTCACTATCCCAACCATCAAGTTCCTCAGTGCTCACATTGCAGAAACCAACGCTGCCTCACGCGCAACGGCAAGCCGCGCGGGTTTCATCAATATGGGTTCATCTGCGGAATCCTGCCCCGATGGAAACAATCAAGTTCCCGCGCTCACATACGTCAAGCACCTAACACGCTAAGTTCGCAATCACAGGATTGTCAGTGCGATCTGTAATACTCAGATCAAAGCCGATGAGAGACTCGAGGAGTAATTAATGGAAACTGAAATCAACAAACTTCGCCGACTCAACATCATCGCTGGAACCCTGCACTTAGTGTCCCTCATTGGGATCTTGCTGCTCTCCAATGATGCGGCATTACCCGTAAACGCCACCTACCTCACCGAAGCACCGGGCACGGGCAACTTTTCTGCACCCATCAATCTCTTCAACCTCAATATCAGTTACATGGTTGCAGCATTTTTGGCG
>CAINTF010000213.1 GCA_903853285.1 uncultured Acidimicrobium sp.
ATGCGCAAAAATGAGAGTGAGCAAGTAGTCGAGACATTTCATAGGCACATGGGAATTGAATTGATTCATGTAGATGCCGGCGCACGATTTTTTGAAAGGCTGAAAGGCATCACAGAACCCGAAGCAAAACGCAAAGCGATCGGTGAACTTTTTGTGCGCATCTTTGAAGAGCACACAGGTGGGCTGACCGACGCAAAGTTTTTAGTACAGGGAACGCTGTACCCAGATGTGATCGAGAGCGGCGGTGTTGATGGAACCGCAAGTGTGATTAAGAGCCATCACAACGTGGGCGGCTTGCCAGATGACATGACATTAAAATTATGCGAGCCACTGCGCACGTTGTTCAAAGATGAAGTGCGCAAAGTGGGCACCGAGCTTGGGTTGCCAGATGAAATTGTTTGGCGTCAACCATTCCCAGGTCCTGGTCTTGGAGTGCGCATCATTGGTGAAGTGACACCGGACAAAGTTGCAATTTTGCAAGAAGCCGATTTCATTGTGCGCGAAGAAGTGCGATTGGCCGGTCTTGAACGTGAAATCTGGCAAGCGTTTGCAGTGCTCGCCGACATTCGTTCAGTTGGAGTGATGGGAGATGAACGAACTTATGGTCGGCCAATAATTATTCGCGCGGTAACGAGTGATGATGCGATGACAGCCGACTGGGCACGACTGCCGTATGACTTATTAGAAAAAATGTCATCACGAATAATCAATGAAGTACAGGGAATAAATCGCGTTGTTTACGACGTGACATCAAAACCACCTGGCACGATTGAGTGGGAATAAGGCTAAATAATTCGGTAGACTGGTTTCATCATGATTCGTAACGCCGTTGGGCGTGTACGCCGGTGTGTGCCTCAGTTGGCCGCCATCATCCTCACCACCTCGGTGGCTGTGGGTTATCTCGTCGTGCCTGCTCAGGCGCTGGGTTTACGACCATCAACCGGGTCGTCGGGGGATCAGCAGCAACGAGTTAACCAGATCATCGCCGAGTTGGACAAGATCGGCAATCAGATCGATGCGCTTGACGAGACCTATGCCGAAGCTGTCAACCAGCAAGAAGATTTACAAGTAGAAATTGACGCGACCATCGCCAATATCGCCGAGCTCGAAGCAAAACTTGCTGCGATGCAAGAAGACTTGAAGGCCGTGGCGATGAAGTCTTTTGTGCGTGGTGGAATGTCGAATAGCTTGTCGAGCATCTTGAGTTCGACAAACTCGCTGAGCGACATGGTGCGCAAAAAATATCTCACCTCTGTTGCACTCAACACTGGTGCGGGTAACACCGACGCATTGCAAGGTTTGATTGACGATCTGACAAAGGAAAAGAAGAAGCTCGAGAAGCAGCAGAAGAAAGCCAGCGATCTGGCCGACTATGCAGCCGCACGTTTGAGTGCGGCTGAGGCACTTGCATCCGACTATGAAGCACGCCAGTCAGCGGCAGAGCGTGAACTTGGTTCGCTGCTGAAGTCTGAACGTCAGCGTCGCGAGGCTGCGGCTCTGGACGAAGCACAATCGCAAGCAGCAAAATTTGCTGGATCAAAGTATGCAAACGTTGCCGCTCCTTCATCGCGCGCGGGTGTTGCAATCAAAGCTGCACTTTCGCAACTTGGTGTTCGGTATCGCTTTGGGGCACAGTCGCCTGGCAGCGCATTTGATTGTTCGGGTTTAACTTCCTACGCATGGGGTGTTGCCGGTTTGGGTATTCCGCGCACTTCACGCACGCAATATTCAGGTTTGACTCGTATTCCAACAGCTGCGATTCAACCTGGAGATTTAATTTTTATGGGCTACCCAATTCACCACGTTGGCATGTACTTGGGCAACGGTCAATTTGTGCACGCACCGCGAACTGGTGACGTCGTTAAAATATCTGCAGTCTCATGGTCATCGATTGTCGGCGTAGCAAGACCGAGGTAACGGTATGAATTCAGTTTCAAATATTCCAGCAGGGTGGCAAGGCAGTTCGTTTACGTCTGCGGGTATCACACATCCGACTTTTCGAAAAGGCACTGGTCCTGGTGTCGTAGTCGTTCACGAAATTCCTGGCATCACACCGAGTGTGCTTGCGTTTGCCGAGCGAGTTGTCGGCGCAGGGTTTACTGTCGTCATGCCGTTGTTGGTGGGCGAAGTTGGTCGAGAGCCAAGTGGCAAGTACATGGCCAAATCGATGAGCAAGATTTGCATCTCTCGTGAGTTCACCACATTGGCGATGCGTCAGAAATCTCCAGCAATTAGTTGGTTGCGCGCATTGGCAAAGCAGTTGCATAACGAACTAGGTGGTGTCGGTGTTGGCGCAATTGGCATGTGTTTCAGCGGTGGCTTCGCTCTTGGGATGATGGTCGACGACATCATGGTTGCACCTGTGTTGTCGCAGCCTTCAATGCCGTTTGCAATGGGTGCAGCTCGCAGCGCCGACTTAGGTCTGAGTCTTGACGACGAGATTTTGATTAAGCAGCGCGCAGAGGCAGGGTGTCAAGTGCTTGGCTTACGTTTTACTGGCGACAAACTTGTTGGCACACGATTTGCGTCGTTGCAAAAATTGCTTGGCGATGCGTTTATTGCTGTCGAGTTTGAGTCTTCGTCAAAGAGCGATCATTCAGTGCTCACCGAGCAGGTTCAGGAGTCTGGCGTGTTACGTGTACTTGAATTTTTGCAACAAAAACTCAAGCCAAATCAGTCGTAATTACAAAGCGCAGATCACAAAGCGCAGATTACAAAGCGCGGGTCTCGAAAACTCTGCAGAGATTTCGTTGCCTGGGTTGCCGAAGTACAAGTTTGCACGAGGTGGCGCGCGAGCCGGCCCTTTGCAGCCTTGGCGTCGTGACCGCCGGCCTTGCCCGATTTTTCGTTGATCGAGACCACAATGTGTTTAGCAACTATGTCGGCGTCGAGAGTGAATGCAGCCCGATGCTCTTGGGGGAGTAAATCGATGACGACAGATCCTTTAAATTTCTTGTTCAGCATTTCCGAAAGTTCATCGTGCCACCAACGCGAAAGCAGCCCAAATGGTGCGAGTCTTGCACCCATCTTGAGTCGGTAGTCGGGCACCGGTTCATCGGCACCAATTGCACCCAACAGCCCAGAGATAACGATGATGCTGTTGAGCGCGCGATTACGTTGCGATGCCGTGAGGGTTGCAATATCTAGATGGTCCCAAACCACACCTGTGTAACGCTGATAGGCGGGTAATGATGGCGAACCATGCAGGCATGAGTTGGCCAGACGTGCTCGTTCGAGGTGTTTACCCTTTACTCCCAACAATGTCGCGTCACCACCTTTCAGTGTGTGGAGACGATCAACGAGTGCC
>CAINTF010000214.1 GCA_903853285.1 uncultured Acidimicrobium sp.
AAGTTCGCGAATGGTTGCAGTGCCAGCTTGGTCGTCTGATTGTGAAACGATTTTCTCAAGCAACACGTCATCAAGTTCTGGTACGTCCATCAACTTTGTCCATGGCCACTTGAGTGATGGTCCAAACTGTGCCATGAAGTGTCGCATGCCAGCTTCGCCACCTGCGATGCGGTACACGAGGAAGGTGCCCATAAACGACCAACGCAAGCCGGGGCCAAAACGCATTGCATCATCAATTTCTTCTGCTGTTGCAATGCCGTCATTGACCATCCACAACGCTTCACGCCAGAGTGCTTCCATGAGTCGGTCTGCAACAAAGCCGTCGATCTCTTTGCTCAGCATCAGTGGGCGCATACCGATTTGTGTGTAGACCTCGCGTGCTCGTTCTTTGGTGGCTTGTGATGTGAGGTCGCCACCACAGATCTCGACGAGTGGCATGAGGTACACGGGGTTAAAAGGGTGGCCGACGACAAAACGCTCTGGGTTGACCATGTCTTTTTGTATTTGCGTAGGCAACAGGCCAGATGTAGATGAACCAAACACGGTTGTTGGCGAAGCCGCCTTACTTGCACGAGCGAGTAATTCTTGTTTCAACTCAAGTCGTTCAGGTGCACTTTCTTGTACAAAATCAACATCGGTTACTGCTTCTTCTGGCGTCGATACAAATGTGATTGTGCCTTCTTTTGGAAGTGGGGCAAGTGTGAGTTTGCTGTATGCACGACGAGCGTTACCCATAATTTCGCCCATCTTGCGAGTGGCTTGCGGGTCAATGTCGTACAACTTGACATCAACACCATTGAGCGCAAATCGAGCAGCCCATGCACCACCAATAACTCCGCCACCGAGCAGACCAACAGTTTTCAATCCAGGTAGACCGCTCATGGCTGTTCCTTACGCGTGCTTTGTGAGTTGTAGTTTTTTGCGCACGTCGGCAGGTCCCATGACGGAAACGCCCATGTTTTCCAAAATGTTGACCGCACGCTCGACAAGTTTGCCGTTGCTGGCGAGTTCGCCGCGATTGAGATACAAGTTGTCTTCAAGACCAACGCGCACGTTGCCACCTGCAAGCACTGCTTGGGCAACAAATGGAAGTTGCATCCTTCCGATGGAGAATGCAGAGAACACTGCGCCTGCAGGAATTTGATTAACCAGTGCCATAAAAGTGTTTGTATCATCTGGTGCGCCGTAGGCGATGCCCATGCACAACTGAATCATTACAGGGTCATCTAGAAGTCCGTCTTTGATTAAATCTTTGACCATCACCAAGTGGCCGGTGTCAAAGACTTCGAGCTCTGGGCGCACACCAAGTTGTTGCACAATCTTTGCCATCTTGCGCAACACGCTTGGCGTGTTGGTCATCACGTAGTCACCGCCGCTCGAGAAGTTCATCGTGCCGCAGTCAAGAGTGCAAATTTCTGGAAGTAGGCGGGTGACGTGATCGAGACGTTCTGTTGAACCAACCATGTCGGTGCCAGCGGCAAGCGGCAATACATCTTCGTCGCCACCAAGCACCAAGTCGCCACCCATGCCTGCGGTGAGGTTGATCACGACATCGGTGTCAGATGATCGCACACGATCGACAACTTCGGCGTACAGCTCTGTATCCCGCGAACCAAGACCAGTTTGTGGATTGCGCACGTGAATGTGCACCACTGCGGCGCCAGCTTTGGCTGCCTCGATGCACGAGTTGGCAATCTGTTCGGGGGTGACTGGAACCTTGTCGCTCTTGTGTGCTGTTTCTCCAGAGCCAGTAACGGCGCAGGTGATGAATGATCCCCAATTCATAAATTTTCCCTTCGATTCATCTGCTTGTCAGACCAAAACTGCACGTGATTGTCAATACCTACAACGGCTTTATTAGGTTAGTGCCGATGCCTGAATTAGCCAAAGCCCTGTGGACTCCAACAGATGAGCGCGTTGCGCAGTCGCGGATGAATCAGTTCGCAAAGAAAGTCGGCAAATCAGATGATTTGTACGCATGGTCGATTGCGCAAACTGGCGAGTTTTGGTCACAAGTGTGGGACGAGTGCGGCGTCATTGGACATAAGGGTGATCGTGTATTTGTTCCGAACAATGCAGCTGCGCCGATTTCGACAGCCAGATTTTTCCCTGATGCACAACTCAGCATCGTCGAGAACTTTTTAAGAAAAAGCGGTACTTCTGATGGCGCAAGCGAAGCTCTTGTATCCATAGACGAAAATGGCTTTAGAAAAAGCCGTTCATGGAATGAGCTGGCGTTGCGTGTGGCCGCCATTGCATCGGCGCTCAGGCAACTTGGTGTTATTCCCGGCGACAGAGTGGCAGCGTGGTTACCAAACTCCATTGAAGCAGTGGAGGTGATGCTCGGCGCTGCATCCATTGGTGCTGTTTTTTCGTCAGCGTCCCCAGACTTCGGTGCAAATGGCGTAACCGATCGTTTCGGACAAATTGAGCCAAAGGTTCTTGTCGCTGTCGATGGTTATCGCTACAACGGTAAAGATTTTGATTGTCTTGAGCGACTTGTGCAGATTCGAGATGGATTGCCAACACTCGCAGCAACAGTTCTTGTGAGCAACGTCAGCGTGAGTGAGTACACCCGCGAAGGATTACTCGACTACGAATCGTTCGTGTCGAGCGGTATGTCCTCGCCAGTTGCGCCCCAACGATTTGATTTTGACCATCCGTGGTACGTGCTGTACTCGAGCGGCACAACAGGAGTGCCCAAGTGCATTGTGCATCGCACGGGCGGCGTACTTATTCAGCACATGAAAGAACATCAGTTGCATTGCGATCTTGGAGAAGACGACCGTGTCATGTACTTCACGACAACTGGCTGGATGATGTGGAATTGGTTGGTGTCGGTACTTGCAAGCGGATCAACTGCAGTGTTGTTTGATGGTGCACCAACTGCGCCGAACACTGCTCGGTTATTCGACATCGTTGATAGTGAGAAAATTACGTTGCTCGGTGTGTCGGCAAAATACATTGACTCGGTTCGCAAGGCTGGTATAGAACCGCGCACATCACACAACTTGCAATCGCTTTGCACCATCTGTTCAACCGGCTCGCCGCTTTCGCCAGAAGGTTTCGATTGGGTGTACACGTCGGTCAAGCAAGACGTCCATTTGTCGAGCATCTCGGGTGGTACTGATTTGTGCGCTTGCTTTGTTGGGGGAGACCCAACGCGACCTGTATATAGAGGTGAGATACAAGGTCCGATGCTTGGCATGGCCAGTGACGCAGTCAGTGTTTTAGTGAGCGATGAAAAGGGTGAACATCGATCTCTTATTGATCAGCCAGGAGTCGCCGGAGAGTTGGTGTGTCGTCAAGCATTTCCGTCGACGCCACTTGGTTTTTGGAATGATGGCAGAGACGGCGCACCAGATCCGATGCAGCCAGGCCCTAAATATTTGAGCGCATACTTCGAGCGCATTCCTGGAATGTGGGCACAAGGCGATTTCGCATCGTGGACGCAACATCACGGAATGGTGATTCACGGTCGAAGCGACACCACGCTGAATCCCGGTGGCGTACGTATCGGTACGGCAGAGATCACTCGAGTAGTTGAACAGCATCCAGGTGTGCTGGAGAGTCTTGTGTTTGGTCAGGAGATTGACAACGATGTGCGTATCGTGTTACTCGTGCGGTTGGCCGATGGAGTAACTCTGACCGACGAAGTTACTGGTGATATCAAATCGCGAATCAGGGCGGCATGCACTCCCAGACACGTTCCTGCGCTCGTGGTTCAGGTGTCTGATTTGCCGCGAACACGTAGCAACAAACTTGTCGAACTGGCTCTAGCCGATGCGGTCAATGGCAGACCTGTGCGCAATAGTGAAGCAATTGC
>CAINTF010000215.1 GCA_903853285.1 uncultured Acidimicrobium sp.
CGCTCAATTCGCCTGCAGTAGACCGCATGCTTGGCGCTGGTGCAATCCCGATTGGTCGCACCAATCTTCCCGACTTAGGTCTGCGTATTCACACCGATTCGACACTGTACGGGCGTACAAAAAACCCATGGAAGTCTGACCGCACAGCTGGTGGTTCGAGTGGTGGTGAAGGCGCTGCACTCGCCAGTGGCATGTCGCCAATTGGTTTGGGCAACGACATTGGTGGTTCGCTGCGTAATCCTGCTCATTGCTGTGGCATCGCAGCAATCAAGCCTTCGACCGGCGTTATTCCTGATGCAAACCAATTGCCGATCGAAGATGCAGGACTCAGTTCGCAGTTAATGCTGAATCAAGGTGTGATGGCAAGACGAATCGCAGACGTGAGGGCCGGTTTCATGGTTGTTGCTGGAGAGCACCCACGCGATCCGGTCAGTGTGCCTGCAGTACTTACCGACTTGCAGCCAGGTCAGAAGTTGCGCATTGCAGTGATGGCTACGCCTCCTGGTGGGAGCACGCACGCAGGTGTCGCAGATGTTGTGCGAAAGGCTGCTGATGCATTGTCGAATGCTGGACACGAAGTTGTCGAAGTTAATCCGCCAGATTTTGAACTCGCGTGTGAGGTATGGAAGACGCAACTCTATGGAGAACTTGAGTTGCAGCGCCCATTGCTTGAACTTGTGATGGGAGAGGGCGGTCGAAAGTTTGTTGATCTCACATCATTGAGTAGAAAACAAGTTGAATTTGCTGAGTGGGTAAATGCACAGCTGCAGCGCAACGGACTTGGTCGTCGCTGGAACTTATGGTTTCAGGAGTATCCAGTGTTACTTTCGCCCACATGGACACAGCCACCGTTTGTTTTTAACTTCGATATCGAAGATGAAGCAAGTGCACTAGCAACTGTTGAGTTGATGCGACCTGTATTGCCAGCAAATTTGCTTGGACTTCCTGCAGTGGTGGTGCCGGGCGGAATGGCCGACTCGCTTCCAGTGGGAGTGCAGGTGATTGGTGCTCGTTACACCGACTTGCGTTGCTTATCAATCGCTGAGCAGATCGAATCGGCGTGCGGTTTAGACACGCCGATCGATCCGATCAACTAGTTCTTAGAGCCTCTGATCGTCAGACAACAACGACGTTCTGGGCTTCTTCACCCTTGCGGCCCGGTGCAACGTCGAACTCTACGGCTTGCCCCTCGAACAAAGACTTGTAGCCTTCGCCCTTGATGTTGGAAAAGTGTACGAATACGTCTTCGCCACCATCACGTGAGATGAAGCCATAACCCTTCTCAGCGTTGAAAAATTTAACGGTACCTCGCATTGGATTTTCTCTTTTCTTTTCTTTTGTTTTGAATTGTGTACGAACTTGCCTAGGTGGCAAATCCATTACTAAGACTATGAGATTTTGTGGCAGATAGCACATATTTGTCCAAGTCGGGCAAATTGGGTGACCGCACGAGGGTCATACCTAGAGCGCAAACATCGGGTGCTTTTTGGTACTGAATATTTGGCTCAGGCTCGCTCATTACAAGGGTTTGCGACCAGATGGCAGCGGAAGAGCGCGGGTGAGTCGGGTGGCGGTCAGTGAAGTGGAAGGCGCAATTGCGAAGGGATCTGGAAAATTTTCTATTTCAATCCAAGCTTGGTCGATCAAATAGTCTGTTCGCTAACGGCTGGGGGCTTGTGGACGAAGTAGTACTGACTCGATCATTGCAGGAGAGATTTCCTGGCATTTTGGTTTCCGCCTTCACGTCGAGTGCAATCGGAACGGGTCAGATGGCAGACAGTCTGCGCGTGCACATGCAGCACACCGGAAATGATGCCGCACCCGAGACGTTGATTGCAAAAATTCCCAAGGCCAATGATGCGAGTCGGGCAGCGTCTCGGCTGAGTCGTTGCTATGAAGTTGAAACAAGTTTCTATTCTGAAATTTGTTCATCGATCGACGCACGTGTACCCGATTGTTATCACGTCGAATACTCGGCACATGACGATGAGTTTCTTTTGTTGCTTGAAGATATGGCTCCGGCGAAACAAGGAGATCAGTTGGGCGGTTGCAGCGTTGATGACGCAATGCTGGCAGTTGCGGAGATGGCAAAACTGCACGGTTCACTTTGGCAGAGTCCGTTAATTAAGAACAAGGAATGGTTGCATCGCAACAGTTCGGATTCTGTGCAAGTTACGTCACAGTTGTTGCAAGGCGTATATCCAGCTTTTTGCGAACGTTATGAGGGTCGTATTGACAGTGAAGTTGTAAAGGTCGGTCAGCAGTTTGTAAATCAGTTTCCGACATACTTTGCTGCGCAGCCCAAACCAAACACGGTGGTGCATCGCGATTTTCGACTAGACAATTTACTCTTCGGTGAATGGGGCGGTAGCCGCGGAGTTGCAATATTGGACTGGCAGACGGCGTGTGAGGGTGTTGCAATTAGTGATCTTTCCTATTTCGTTGGTTCCGCTTTGCTGCCAGAAGTTCGGGCTGATCGTGAGCGTGAAGTTGTAGGGCATTATGTTTCAGTCATCAACTCGTATGGAGTGGAGATTTCCAATGAAGAGGCTTGGCGTCAATATCGGTTATTTTCATTTGGAGGTTTTGTGATGGCAATTGTCGCATCAATGTTGGTGGAACAAACTGAGCGAGGGGACGAAATGTTTATGGCAATGGCAAACCGACATGGTCAACAAATATTGCAGTTGGAAGCTCAGAGTTTTTTGTCATGAATAGATTTACTCCGCTCGACGAACGCTTCGCACACCAAATTCCGGAGCCTTTTCCAAACACAGTTACATTCCATCACGAATGGCGCGAAAGCCTCTTCTTCGTTATGCATTCTCCTCAGGGTCCTGGCGATGTAGTGATTTCGACTCTTGCACATTTTCCGGCGAGAGGCGAGATGGATTCGCTGCAGTTGGGTCGGGTGGGCGGTAACTCGCTGATCACCAAGCATGTTCGAACCGTTGACGGTGACCAAGACGTATTTAAGGTCGGTGGCGTAACAATCGACATTATTGAGCCACTGAAGCAGGTGCGACTTCAGGTTGTTGAATCGCCAGCAACATCTGCGACTCTTGACATCACATTTACTGCCCGTACCCAGCCGTATCAATTACGTCGCGGCACGATGAAGGCAGGTCACGAAATCGTTTGGGATCAGTCGCACATGTTTCAGAGCGGCACATATAACGGCACCTACACATATAAAGGCGTGACGCACAAGGTTGAAAACTGGTGGGGTCAGCGAGATCACTCGTGGGGTATTCGCGCGCACGGTCGGTGCCCGATGTGGATGTGGCTAGCGATTCAACTACCGGAGGGAATGCTCGGTGTTTGGAATTGGGAATACCCAAATGGAGCTCGTGTGTACACCGATGGATGTTTCGCTCCATCTGATGGCAGTGATCCGATTCCGGTAATTGGATTTGAACATGATTTGCAGTGGCAAGACGAGAATGGAAATGAAACCTCGTATGAACGCTTTGGTGAAAACGTGCGTGGGCTTGGTGGCGTAGTGCACTTCACGCTGCAGGGCGGTCGCAAAATTACGGTTACTGCTCAAGGTAAATGGGCTCAGCGCTACAGCGACATCACTAATCGCACAGGTGCCTCACTCGGCGGTGGTTTAAGCGAGATGGTGGTGACGACATCTGATGGCACGAAGGGAACTGCCATCTATGAGGTGACGGGAAGTTGGCACCATAAATATTTCCCGCTGGCAAGAGGCGAGCGTCTGCCTCCAAACGGCATCACGCCAGGTGAAAACGAAATAGCTCGTTAGATCGGTACTGGAAACTATTTGCCAGAGAGTGCGGCAACCACTGGCGCAAACTTTTCGACATCTTCGCCACCGACGATGACATACGAAAAGCCCCAGCGCTCGCGACGGGCAATCAAGTCTTCGATCAGTTTCGAAGGAGGTCCCATGAGAGCAAACGGTGTATCGGCCACCATTTTTTCTTCGACACCCATTCCTTTTGCAAGGCGAGAGATGGCGCCCGCTGCATCGTCAGTGATGTTGACCATGAATGCGCGGATATTCATCTCCACATGATTGAGGCGAGAGCCGACTGCATCGCGAACGATGTCAACTTTGCCATCAACGGCCTCTGCGGTCATGGTTGAAATCGCTTCTGGCCCAACGGCTCCAGCGCTCATGGTTGCGTTGATGCCAATGATGTCCGCAACTTGCGCGGCGTAGGTGAGTACTCGCTTGCCGCCGCCACCGATGAGGATTGGCGGGCATGGCGCTTGGATGGGCTTTGGCGTGCCGTTGTAATTAGTGATGGTGTAGTGCTTGCCGGCATAGGAAAATGCGCCTTCAGCGAAACAACCTTTCATTACGTCGATGCCTTCGATCATGCGGTCGATGCGAAGCCCAGCGCGCTCGTATGGAATGCCAGATTGTTCGTAATCGGAAATCATCCAACCAGCGCCAATACCCAACTCAAGTCTTCCGTCTGACAACAAGTCCATTGTTGCGAGTTCTTTGGCCAACACAACTGGATGTTTGTAGTCGTTGTCCCACACAAGTGCGCCAACGCGAAGTTTGGTTGTTGCATCGGCCACGCTCATGAGCGCTGGCACTGGTGCAAGTTGATCGGTGAAGTGATCCGGCATTGTCAATACGTCGAACCCTGCTGCCTCAGTGCGCTTTGCAAGGTCGATCCATGACTTGCGATCTGGTTGGGACGACGCCTGAACGCCGAATCGGAATGGCTTGATGGGGAACTGTTGAGAAGAAGTCACGGGCAAAGAGTATCGTGGGAGGTGCCGTGAATCCCCAACTCAGGACGATCCAGCGCCTCCTCATCGTGATGTTGGCAGGTGCCTTAAGCATTACTGCATTGGTCACTGGTATGGCGCCGCAGGTGTGGGGAATCCTCAATGCGCATAGCCAGATACCTGTCCAATTACCCGGCTTTGCGGGTCTGTCGCAACGAAGCGTGCTCTTTGATGTTGCCGGCGAGCAGATAGGTGTCTTTCAAAAAGAGAACACTCAGAAGACGCCTGTTGACAGCGTGCCAGTAGATGTAATTGCGTCAATCCTGGCCGTAGAAGATGCAGTTTTTTACAGCCATGAGGGCGTCAACTTGCGAGCCGTAGTGAGGGCCACTTTGGCCAACACACAGGGGTCGACGCGCCAGGGTGCTTCAACAATTACTCAACAGGTTGTGAAGAATGACTTCCTCGCTGGACTTGATAGGGACGGGCGATACAAGGTCTTGCAATCTCGCTATGCCGTAATGCTTGAAAAGCAGGTGCCAAAGAAACTTATTCTTGAGCGCTATCTCAACACGGTATTTTTCGGCAACAATGCGTATGGATTGCAAGCGGCGGCAGAGGTGTATTTCGGCGCACCCGTTTCTGCGCTGAGCGTTACTCAGGGTGCATTTCTTGCTGGGCTTATTCAGGCTCCATCTAGTTATGACCCGATTAGGCGACCAGATGCATCGCGTACTCGTTACAAAATTGTGCTCGCCAGGTTGGTTGATGTTGGACTTATTACGAAAGATGTTGCGACCGCAACATGCGCGGGATGGGAAAAACCTAAAGTGCGCACGCTGGTCGATGCTGAGTGTGTAATTCCTGAACAGGTGAGGACCGTTCCGCAGCAGGATGTCAATCGGTCGTACTTCACTGAAGAAGTAAAAGATTATTTGCTCAATCGCTCGACAGTGCTGGGTGCCACGTACCAAGATCGTTACAACAAACTCTTTCGCGGTGGTTTGAAGATCTACACAACGCTGAATAAGAAAGATCAAATCGCTGCAGAGGCTGCAGCTGTCGCTCAACTTCCTGAAAACAAGACCGGCATTCAGGCTGCTGTTGTGTCGATCGACAACGCAACAGGGGGAGTGCGCGCGATGGTGGGCGGCACAGGTTTCGTTCCAGTTGGAAACGAGATCAACCTGGCATTACGAAGGCGTCAAACCGGATCAAGCGTCAAGATGTTTATCTTGTCGGCAGCGCTGCAGGCCGGAATACTTCCGGACGACTTAATTGATGGAACGTTGCCTTGCACATTGCCAAACCCGGGCAAACCAGAAGAACCGTTTTACATTTCAAAAGGCGTGAGTCACGAAGTTGCACCACTGCGCATCATGACCGCATTGTCTATCAACTGCGCATACGCAAAATTGTCGCAAGTAGTTGGGCTCGAACGAATTGTTGCGTTGATGTACAAGATGCTGGATTCGGAATTTACTAATCCTGAGACGTATCAAATCCAGCCGTACGCATCGCTTGCAACCGGCGCCAATGAGCTCAGCCCGCTCGACATGGCAAGTGGCGCACAGACAATTGCTAACGGCGGAGTGCACTTGAAACCATATTTCATTGACAAAATCGAGGATGCGAATGGAGTGTTGTTTCAACATGAACAACTGTGTGTCGCGCCGGCAGATGTTGAGCCATGCAGAGTCTTGAGCAACGAAGTTGCATTGCGAGCTGTCGACACGATGAAGGGTGTTATTCAGTTTGGTACAGCACGCCGGACAGCACTAGAACCTGCAGCACCTCTCGCCGACAAACCTCGACCTGCAGCAGGCAAGACAGGCACGCAAGATGACAACACCAATGCATGGTTCGTCGGATACACCAAGCAACTCACGACTGCAGTGTGGGTTGGCGATCCAAAGGCTTATACGCCGATGGTCAATATTCCTGAATTTGTAAAACAAGATGGCATTACGCGGGTGCAGGGCTCGATGTACCCCGCACGTATTTGGAAGCAATACATGGATGCAGCGCATGAGGGATTGCCATCTCTGGATTGGGACGCTGCGCCTGTGCCAGTTGCAACCGAAACCCGACCTGATCCGAACCCGATGCGTATTTATTTGCCTGGAACTGAATGTTTGGCTCAAGTGGTATCGGGCACCGTTCCGGCAACAACGACTACAACAAGCGTCAAACCAGGTAAAGCGACAACGACAACAACGACCGCCCCGATTGATCTCACAAACCCTGCAAATACGGTCGTAGTGAGAGTTGTTGATCCAGGAACTACGATCGCGCCTACGGATACAAACCCATTTTCTCCGGTGAACACCGTGGCTATCGGCAGCTATTGGGTGTACGAATGCGCACAACCATTTTCTCCCGCTGTGCAGACGGTGCCGTAGGCGCATCATGGGAGCCCTTCACGATCTGTATGCGGTGCAACTCACCGACATTGCAATTTCACAAGCACAGCATCGCCTGGCGCATTTGCCAGAGTCTGCGAGTTATCAATTTGCTAAATCTGCGTCACAAAAAGCAATCGCCGATTTGGCGGCAATTGATAAACAGAGCACTGATGCAGGGACCGAAATCGCTGGACTAGAAAAACAAGCACACGAAATTGATGCGACACTTGCACGATTAAACAAACAAATGAAAACGATCATCGCGCCGAGAGAAGCCGAAGCATTGCAACATGAGATTACAACCTGTGCAAATAATCGCAGTGCGCTTGACGACAGGGAACTCGAATTGCTCGAAGTGGTTGAACGGTGCGACAAGGAATCTGTCGCTGTTGGTTCTCGTGTTGAATCAACAAGAGAAGCTCTAGCAAGCGCGGAGCAGTTGTTGCGTGCCGCGCGTGCGGCTGTTAATGCCGAGATTGCTCACCTATCAGAACAGCGGAGTGCTCAAAGTCTGGTGGTGTCGCCGTCATTGCTTTCGACATATGACGCAAAGCGTAAGCATCGACCAGATGGGGCAGTATCCAAATTGAACGGCCCAACGTGCAGCGGATGTCACCTCGACTTGCCAACAAGCGAGATCGATCGTCTGCACAAACTTCCGGCAGATGAACTTCCCGAGTGTCCGCACTGCGGATGCTTCGTCGCGTTGTAGGCAACCTCGAATGTTGTTTTGGTTTATCGGCACCTCGGTCGCTTCGGTGTGGAGCGTGTTTCGCGACCCGAAATTTGCGTATCGCTGGGTGATCGTAGGCGCACTTGTGCCACTATTCAGCGTTGTGACTGTGGTGGGGGTTCTTACTGCGGTGATGTTGTTGACTATCGGCAAAAAAGCAGTCAGAAAGAACTTTCTAGCCTTGACGATTGGGCTTTTCTTGCATCTCGTTTTCGATGGTGCGTTTCTCGATACCAAGATGTTCTGGTGGCCGCTAGCCGGCCTCTCGATGAACGGCTACGCGCTACCTCTCGTGGAGCGGGGTCTTCTCAACATTCCTTTTGAAATTGTTGGGGTCGGATTGATCCTGTGGACCAAAAAGCAGATCAAACCCTTACTTTGAGCCTTGCTCAAGTAGTTTGACTGTTCAATGTCAATACGAACATTTGTTCGTAAAAGTTAGACAATCCTAATTTTGAGGGGTAAACTTAATTTACTTCACGAAAGCGAGATGTTATCCCTTCGTACCCCCATCGTTTACCCCTCATTCGGCGCGTATTCACGGCAGTTGTCATCTTTGGCTTCATGTCTGGCACCTTGGCAATGGCCGAATCCATCCAGCCGGATTCCACCGTGCCATCAGAAAGCCAGGCGATCACCCAAATCGTGTCAGACGGGCTCGCTTCACAGGTCATGACCGACGGTCTGGATTTTGTACCCCCAATGCCATATGGCTCCGTGTGTCCACAGTGGTACGACCTGGCGATGCAGTATTTTTCACCAGCTGAGTGGAACACCATTGACTTCTTGCTCAACCGAGAATCTCGATGCAATGTGCTGGCGTATAACCCCAAAGACACCAACGGCAAGCCAAGTTATTCGCTCTTCCAGATAAATGCCTTTTGGTGCAAGCCAAACAAGCACTACGAGCAGGGTTTTCTTCAGGAACATGGGGTGTTGACCACGTGTGAAGAGCTATTTGAGCCAGAAACCCAGTTTCGGGCAGCCCGGGCTATTTATGTAGAGGGCCTCGTCCGCCACGGCATGGGCTGGCGCTCATGGGGAAGTTACCCCGAGACCCGCTGAAGCCTCGGTACGAGCCTCGAGCACTGAAAGTGCGATGAGTGCACCAATAACAAAACTTGCTCCGATCACACGATTAACCGTGAGGTCTTCACCAAGGAATATAACTCCCGCTGCAATTGCCAACACTGGTTCGAGAGTGGTGAGTACTGACACCATGCTTGGACCTACGCGTTTGAGACCAGCGAACCCCGCAAGAATCGGCGTAACTGTTCCAAAAATCACTAAGCCGGCGATGTACATCCACGCAACCGAATCATGCGGAAATTCTGACGTTAATGAACCAGGCGAAGTCACTACTAAAAACCAGTAAGAAATTGCTCCACCAGCATTGACGAGAACGACACTCGTAATGACATCTGTTCGCTCAAGTGAATGTGATAAACCCAACAAGTAAATCGTAAAGAAGATTGCCGAAAGCAAAACTAGTGCCACAGCGCTGAGGCTCGCATCTCCGATTTGTCCAACGGTGATGAATACTCCGATCATCGTGAAGACCAAGGAGATCAGAACATTATTGCTCGGTCGTTTCTTCCAGATAACCCATGACCCAATGACAATGAATAGTGGGTTTGCGTAAAAGAGCACGATTGCGAGACCGGTATCAATGTCGTTGATCGCAATGAAGTATGTGAGAGAGATGCCCATGATGCAGACGCCCCACAGGAGCAATTTGGCTGTGTTCTTCAGGCTTGGCCAAGGAGTATTGCGCACCATGATGGCGCGAATGGCAAACATCAACAATGTGGCAAGTGTGAAACGGACACTCATCACACCCATGGCGTTGGTGTCGTGTGCGTACAACTTTTTCGTGAAGGTGGGAACAGTTGCAAACCCAGTGCTGGAGAGAAATACGCAGAGCGTGCCGATCACGCGTTGGTTCTTTGGCACTAGTTGTCAGCCGTTCCACATGTCGTTATCGACCAGTCGTTTGATCCAGTCGACAGTGAGATTTGGGTCAAACGTTGGGCTTGGTGTTCCAGAAATTTCAGTAGATCCCGATGCGACGAGATCTCGCGCCTTCAAAATGGTATTGATGCGAGCTTGGTCTGAGTATGGAGAAGTTTCTGTTGCGGCTAGAAAACCAATCACTCCCATTGCGCTGATCCAGACAGTGGCAACGATGGTGAAGATGTGCCGTGATGCGACCTGTTCGAGCAGAGATTCGATACCGACGAACACCAAAGGAATAATGAAGATGGCACCTAAGTACACGTATCGACTCGATACAGGTGCACCAAAAGTGACGCGTGAAAAACCAGTGATGAAATAGAACAGCACCGATCCGACTGCCATGCAGAACGGCATCAGAATCGCTTGCGACTTTACGGATTTCTTGTAGAGGCCTAGAAAGCACAAGACAATCAGGATGGTGGACGAACCACCAACATGGGATATCGCTTCAAGTGAACCTTGCAAGCCTTTGATGACGTATTGGGCAATTTGGGCTGTCTTGTTAAACGTGGTGTATTGAGTGTCGCCTTTGACACCGTGATTTAGGGTTCCATATTTAACAAACCACAACAGCCATAAAGTTGCTGGCGGTACTGCGATGAGGGCGGCACGCTTGAACTGGCGTTGAAGTATTAAGAACATCGCGATCATGGCAATGAGGGGGATGCTCGTTCCCGCACAAAATACAGCGATGATTCCAAGCACCGTGGCGACAATGTCGCGCTTGGAGATCTCGCCGTCGTGGTCAACCAAAATTAGTTGGTACAACCCAAGAAAAATTGGTGCAACATGTGCCATATTTGTTGCCATCATCAGCACTTCGTAACCGGCCGACATGAAAGCGACGCAACACACTGCGCTCAAGGCAGTCAGGGTCGATGCGCACCTTTTCTTGAGGATGATTGCGACCGCAAACAGAATCGCGATGTGCATGAAAATCGCTGGCAACATGTACACAAGATGGTTATTGAGACCAAATACATGTCCTAGAGCGATAAATACAAGTACTGGAATGGCGACGAGATGGTCGTTGTGTGGCAGGAAAAGAGCCTGTGACCAGTTGCCGCTTGCGGCAGCAAAATAGCGGTTGGTCAGGATCGCGAAGTCATCGCCGAGAAACCATGTAGTTCTGTTGATCCAAAGCGAGAGTACAAAAGAAATAATCGCGACGACACCGACCGACCCAAAAAACTGGCGGCGTGTAAATGTGTTGATGTTCACTCTGTAACCCCGTCTCGCGTACAAATTGATTATGCAATTGCGGGGCAAAGTTATCACAAGCGTCGTTTACTGCTCTTGGAGAAGATCAAAAAGTGACGGTGAGTCGATCTATAAGCGGGGTTCTGTAGTCGTCGCAATTTCTCGCGCCAACCGATGACCATCCCTCTGTGCAACCTACCCGAGGGTTGTTAGCTACAAGTAGCTAACGAACGGACCGCTCATGCCCTCTGCATGGTCTTGCTTCGAGTGTTGATACCAAGCCGCACAAATTGCTTCGTACGCTGGTGCGCTCTTACCGCACCGTTTCAGCCTTACCTGTGACGATGACCTTGCGATCATTGTCCATCGGCGGTTTGTTCTCTGTTGCACCATTCGTCAAGTCGCCCCGACCTGGCTCTCGCCAGCACTCTGTCCTGTGAAGCCCCGACTTTCCTCAGCCAAACATTGCAAGCAACATCTAGCCGCGATCATCC
>CAINTF010000216.1 GCA_903853285.1 uncultured Acidimicrobium sp.
CAGCTTGATTGGTGCGGTAGCCATGACCGATTAATAGAGTTTTTGCATCAAGCCAAACTTTGTCTCCGCCGTCGGCAAACGCAGGGTCGGTGAGTTGCCCCAAGATTGGTACGCCAAGTCTTTCAAGATCTTTGCGGAACTCTGCAGGCTCTGGTGAACGCACAGGCTTTGCCATGCGCAGCAAAATTGCGCCGTGCGGAGTCATGATCATTGGGTCATGCATATAGACAGCATCGACGAGTCCGTCGACTGCTAACGCAATATCAACAGTGCATCCAAGACTTTCAAGAAGCTCAGTAAAAGATTTGTGTTCGGTGAGTAGTGCCGAAGTATCGGGTTGACGCCAGAAACCTTCTTCGACAAATTTGCCAACTGTTGTCGGAGTGCGCACCAGCACTCGCTCGAGTTGCGAAACCATGTCGGGGGTGCCCCATTGAGTGTTCTGTGATGTAGTCATGAGCCTCTAAAAGTAGCAACGATTGGCGTAGTATTTATCAATGGCACGCAACAAAGTTCACTTTTTAGGGCCATCAAGCGCATTGATTGCGTTGGGATTGGTGTTGCTTTCGGCTTGCGCCGTGAGTAGTACTCCAAGTGCTTCGAGCGAAGTTACTAATTCGCTAGTTGAGGTTGACTCAACTCCGCCAGGATCCATGCCATTAGATTCGGACACAACAGAGCCAGCAGTTATTGGATCAGAAACGACTGTTGTGGAATCGACCGTTCCTGAAACCACCACATCTGCTCTCCCTGCTCTCGACCTGATGTGCATCACAACCCTAAAGTGCCAGTTTGCAAATCTGGTTGGTGTTGATTATTCGCTACTCAAACTTGAGTTCACTGACTTCAGTGTGGCCAACTTGGCTGGTGCGCACTTTGTAAGAGCCAACCTCAAGCAGACTCAGTTCATTCGAGCAAATGTAACTGGGGCAGACTTCACGGGAGCCAACCTGGCCAGCGCTAACTTCACTGGAGCTGTTATTACCGGGGCAAACTTCACAAATGCCAACATGCTGAGCACGGTAATCTGCGGTTGGGATCTCGAGTCAGTTGTCGGAATCTCAGCAAAGCAGCTTTCCGAAGTTCAAGTATTTCGAACGAAGGGCAATCTGTATTGCCCATGATGGTGCAGCGCGCTGTTGATCGCACGCCTGTGCCGTGGAAAAACGGTTTAGGTGTGCAGTACGAAATCACCTGTGATGGATCGCTTCCCGATGACTGGACTTGGCGCCTTTCCACCGCCGATATCACTCAAAATGTTCCGTTCTCGTCGTTTCCTGGAGTTACTCGAGAGTTCTGTGTCGCCGATGGCAATGGAGTGGTGCTCAATGTCAATGGGGTAGATCATCGTTGTGAGCCAGGTTCCATCACGACGTTCCGTGGAGACGACGTGGTTTTCGCAACCTTGATTAACGGCCCAATGCGAGCGCTTAATTTGATGGTGCGCGACGGTGCAAAAAGCAGATCATTGCGTCTTGGCACTGTGGGTCAAAGTATTGATTTTTGTTCGGTGGTTATTGCATTGGGTTCGACTTCAAGTTCAAACCTGGTCGTAAATACCGATCAAGTTTCGCTGCAAAAGTTAGATGCTTTGATTTTTGATTCGCTAACAACGCTTCAAGTTGCTGATGGTGTTGTCGCAACGATTTAAGTGTTAGGTGTCACTAATTTGCGTTAGGTGTCACTATTTATTTTTAATGCACCACTTATGTGACTAGATGCAAATCGTCACATCAGAATAGAACTGCGTAATTACAGAGAAATACGCTGCAACTCTCTGTGCATGAAAGCGCAACCATCTGGAACTTTTTCGTACTCTTAACTCCACGCGAGAAAGGCGAAAACATGTCAGATAATCCGACAGGCTCAACAGTTCAGAAGAACGAATCATTTTTGGCTAAGTCAGTAGTAGGCCTTATGTTTGTGGCCGTTTCAATTGCGGCACTCGTGTTGGGGGTCGTGGCGGTAGTAGCGATCAACAACAACAATGGTGGCTCGGCATCGTCAAGCTCATCATCCTCTGCAGCGTCAACCACAGTGCATGTGCGACTCACCGAGTTTGCAATCACGATGACCCCGGCGACTATTCCACCCGGTGAAGTCGATTTTGACATTACGAACGGTGGAACACTTGAGCACAATTTTGCAATCAAAGCACTCAATGAGAGAACTCCGTTTCTCAAGGCTGGGGAAACAGCACACCTTGTGGTTTCCGGACTTGAAGCTGGTGAAGTTGCCATCATTTGTGAGACTGCGGGTCACGAGGCATCAGGCATGAAAGCA
>CAINTF010000217.1 GCA_903853285.1 uncultured Acidimicrobium sp.
CAAATTTTTCTAGATCAGCCAAGTCAACAAACTCAAGCGTGCGCACGTGTGTTGCGCGCAAATTGACTCGAGGCGCGTGGCCGGCTTCAAATGCTTCTTGCCACCTGCTTGCGCAGAGACACCACTGATCGCCCGCTTTGAGCCCAGCAAAACCGTATTGAGGCATTGGCGTTGAAAGGTCGTTACCTGCCGACTTTGAAAAATCTAAAAACTCAGTTGTCATAATTGCACACACCGTGTGGACACCAACATCGTCGCCACTTGTTTCGCAGCAGCCCGTGCGAAAGAAACCAGTCATTGGAGAGGTGCAGCAGCTGTCGAGTGCTTCACCGTAAACATTGGTTTGATTAGTGCGAGTTGTGTCGGCCATTGTGAGAAGGGTAGTGGACGCCATCGCGGATCAACACGCCGAGATAACCTGTTGAGAGATGTCAACTGCCACACCGCGTTATCGATTCGCTCCATCACCAACCGGATATTTTCATGTGGGTGGTGCACGCACAGCCTTGTACAACTGGTTGCTGGCACTTAAAAATAACGGCACATTTGTATTACGCATTGAAGACACCGATGAGTCGCGAAACGAACCGCAGTGGACACAGGGAATTATCGATGCTCTTGCTTGGATCGGTATTGACAGCAACGACCCACATTTCGAAGGACCATATTTTCAGTCGACTTACGCCGCTGAGCATGTAGCTGCTGCTCAGAAGTTGTTTGATTCGGGTAACGCTTATTACTGCGACCAGACATCGGAGCAGATTCAAGAGCGCGCCAAAGCCGCGGGTCTGAACGGATACGACGGGTACTCTCGCGATCGCGGTCTCGCACCTGGCCCGGGCCATGTATTGCGCTTCAAAGTGCCGGCTGGAAAAACCATCGTGCACGACACGGTTCGCGGCGAAGTTGAGTTTGAGAACTCGACTATCGAGGATTTTGTGTTGTTGCGCGGCAACGGAACGCCAGTGTTTTTGTTGGCCAACGTCGTTGACGACATCACGATGAATATTTCTCATGTTCTGCGAGCCGAAGAACATTTGCCAAACACTCCAAAGCAGCAGATGCTGTGGAAGGCGCTTGGCGTAACCCCACCGGTGTGGGCGCACGTGCCTGTGTTGGTGAATGAGCAGCGCAAGAAGTTGTCAAAGCGTCGCGACAAAGTGGCCGTTGAGCAATATCGCGAAGAAGGCATATTGCCACAGGCAATGGTCAACTACTTAATGACTCTCGGATGGGCGCCACACGGCGACACCGAGATCGTGCCGTGGGAAAAGATTGTTGAAGAGTTTGCGCTCGAAAGTGTTAATCACTCACCAGCATTTTTTGACATCAAGAAATTGCAGTCTTTTAATGGTGAGTACATCCGAATGATGCCGCTCGAAGATTTCATTAGCGCTGCCGAAGTAATTTTGACTTCGAGTGCCGCACCGTGGCCTGCTGAGAGATACAAACCAGAATTGTTTAGGGCGATGGCCGCACTTGTGCAAACCCGCGTTGCAGTGATGGCTGAAGTGTGTGCCCTTGTTGATTTCTTATTTTTGGCAGAGCCACCTATTGATGAAGCAGCATTTACGAAATCGTTTGGTGCCGACTTTGCCGTACCAACGCTTGCTGAGATTGCCACTGCATTCGAAACCGCGGAGTGGAACGCAGAGTCGCTCAAGATTGCGGTGGAGGCTGTGGGAACGAAGCACGACGTGAAGCTCGGCAAATTGCAAGGGCCATTGCGCATCGCAATCTCTGGACGAAGCGTTGGGCCACCGTTGTTTGAACCAATCGAGTTGCTCGGTCGTGATGAATCTTTGCGTCGCATCAAGGCGGCACTCGCTCGCGCACAGGGGTAGACAACAGTGAGCAGGTTTGTTCGAGTTGTAGGCCTGTTACTGATCATCTCGATGATGTACGGGTGTGCCAATTTGGCGCAAGTGTGGTGGGTTGGTCGAAGTGATCAAGCAAGAGCGGTTGATGCCATTGTTGTGCTCGGTGTTGCACAATATGACGGCAGACCATCGCCACAATTGCAAGCACGCCTTGACCATGCATTAACGCTGTTGCAGGAAGGTGCCGCGCCACTCG
>CAINTF010000218.1 GCA_903853285.1 uncultured Acidimicrobium sp.
AAGTCTTTTCGCAAAACAGGTAGTGCAGTGGCAGCTCGAGCCTGTTGCAAATCATCGACCGAACCACCAAACGAAACATCGTCTGTGAGCACAGATAGACAACTTGCTGTACCGATTTCATATGCCCGCGCTAAATCATTTGCAATGATGCCCTCACGGAGCACGCCTTTTGATGGCGAGCGACGCTTGATCTCTGCAATTACCGCTAGCTGCTGTATTGAATCGGCACGCAATCTTTGAACGAAGCCCCTTGTTGGCCCTGCAAACTTTGCTTCTTCGATGAGTTGAGACAGTCGCCGAGAATCAGATAGCGCCGTTTCTCTGTGGCGTTCAAGAATCTTGGCTAAATACAACTCCTAGAGACCTTTGCCGCCTACTGGCTTCAAAAATGACATTTCTGGTGCCCCATCGACGAAAGGAGCAAGTGACTTTGACCATGACGCGAATGCCGCACTTCCGGAATGCGCCTGCGCTGACGCATCGTCTGCATACAACTCGTAAAACCACACAACGTTCTCATCGACGAGGTCGTGATGAAAAAGATAAGTCAGGGTTCCGGCTTCACCTTGAGCAGTCTCAAGACCAGGCTGAACGGCGGCCGTCATCGCATCGCGTTGACCAGCCTTTACTCGGATCTTTACTGCCACTGCTACTTTGCTCATGATGTGCTCCTATTGTCTGGTGTTTTTAATTTCGAATTCGTGAAATTGTAATCGTATTAGAAACCGATTTTGATGCGCAAGACATTTTCTAGATCGCTCAGCGCAACACGCTCTTGAGCAGTTGTGTCGCGTTCGCGAATTGTTACTGCTCCGTCTTCAAGTGAGTCAAAATCGACTGTTACGCAATACGGCGTACCGATCTCATCTTGACGCCTGTAGCGACGACCTATTGCTTGGGTTTCGTCGAACTCACACATGTATCGCTTTGACAACTTCGAATAGATCTCTTTTGCTAGAGGCATCAATGTTTCTTTTTTGGATAACGGCAACACAGCAACTTGATAAGGCGCAAGTCTTGGGTGCAATCGCAACACGGTGCGCGGTTCGTCATTGATCACATCTTCGTCGTAGGCCGCAAGTAAAAAGGCCGCCATCGTTCGATTGGCGCCGGCTGCTGGCTCCACGACAAACGGTACGTATCGCTCATTTGTAGTTTGATCGAAATAGTCAAGCTTCTGCTTCGAAAATTCTGCATGGCGTTTAAGATCAAAATCGGTGCGCTGCGCAATCCCCTCGAGCTCTCCCCAACCCCATGGAAACTTAAATTCAATGTCACTGGTGCCAGCTGAATAATGAGACAACTCATCTGATGCGTGTGCGCGTAAACGCAACATGTCTGCAGGGATTCCGTACTCGATGTACCAGTTCATTCGTTCTTGACACCAGTACTCGTACCACTTTGCGCTCTCTGCAGGTGGAACGAAGTATTCCATCTCCATCTGCTCAAATTCGCGAGTGCGGAAAATGAAGTTGCCTGGCGTGATCTCGTTGCGGAACGATTTACCAACTTGTGCGATTCCGAATGGTGGCTTACGACGCGAAGTCTGCAACACGTTTGCAAAGTTGACAAACATACCCTGCGCAGTTTCTGGACGCATATACACGTCAGTGCCTTCACCCTCCACTGGGCCCGCGTGCGTCTTGAACATGAGGTTGAATGCACGCGCTTCGGTAAAAGTGCAGCCCTTCATCTTCTGTGGACAATCTCGGTCATCAAGTTGGTCTTCACGAAAACGCTTCTTGCAAACTGTGCAATCCACAAGAGGATCGCTGAAGTTGGCCAAGTGTCCGCTGGCCTCAAACACAGCGTGAGGTCCCAAAATTGCGGCATCAATCAGCATCACGTCATCACGTTCCTGAACCATCGCGCGAACCCAAGCGTCTTTAACGTTTCGCAACATCAGAGAGCCAAGCGGACCGTAGTCATACGAAGAGCGAAAACCGCCATAGATTTCGGCACTTGGATAGACAAAACCTCGACGCTTGCAGAGGTTGACTATTTGCTCAAGGTCGGACGCGGGCATTGATACAGACTACAACCCGTTACATATCCAAACTTGTCACGTTTACTTATTACGTTTACTTATTACGTCTTTTAGCCACGCTCGAACATTGCAACAGAACGAAGCCGTCTTTCAATATGGTGCTCCATCGATTGCGTAGCCAAATGAGTAATTTCAGCAGTTGCGGGTGTGGCTGCTTGAGCGAGGGCAGAATTAAGTTGTCCTCCCAAAACCTGTTGTAAGAGCAAAATTGCGCTTTGGCTCATCGATACCCCCGTGCGACATTCTTTACACTGCACTCCGCCTTGAATCATGTCGAAAGCCACAAGAGGAGCATCAGAGTTGCAAGTGACGCAGCGATCCATCTGCGGACAGACACCTTCAGCAGCCAGGAGCTTCCAATAAAAAGCCGCAAGAACCAAAGGAGATGCATGTTGGGCAAGTGCATTCAGTGCGCCAACCAACATTCGATACAGATGCGGAGAAGGCTGCCGATCATCGGCGATCATGTCGACCGCCTCCAGCATTGAGAGACCCTGAGTCAATCGGTCCAAGTCAGCATGCAACGGAGCCGAGGATTCGATCAGTTCAACCTGGTTGACGGTGTCGAGGTCTTTGCCCTTATACAACAACACTTCAACATGACTTAACACCTCAAGTCGCGCACCAATTTTTGATTTAGTTTTGCGTACACCTTTGGCGACGGCTCTGACCTTTCCGTGATCTTGGGTCATCATCACAATGATGCGGTCAGCCTCGCCAAGTTTGTACGTACGAAGCACCACACCTTTATCGCGATACTGGTTCATGAGTCAACACCACCAAATCGCCGATCTCTTCGCTGAAAGTCACTGATTGCCATCTGCACATGTTCAACATTGCACTTTCGCCAAGACACATCCAAAAATACAAGCTCGCTATAGCTCAGTTCCCACATCAAGCTTGGAGGCATCTGGGTTGGAGAACCGAAAATCAAAATCAAATCGGGGTCAACAAAACCTGGCGGCAACATCACCGACCGCAGGGTTTCTTCACTAATTTCTTTTTCTTGACGAGTAGACGCACTTTCGCCAGTGAAACGATTCAATGCCTGTGCAAATCTCTCCCTGCCATCCGCGCACAGGTCAACAACGACTACCAAGCCATCCTTCGCAATGTACGAAATTCGATTTCCACTGCGTTGTCCTCCGCATGCAGATAAAACCGTTGCCGCAATCTCATCTTCAGAAAAACCAGAACCCGCATAAGGGCACACTGTCAACCAACGAGCACCAGATTCGTGTACTGAATCGACAAACGTGTCGAGCTGCTGTTTCCATTCGCCAACACTTGCCTGACCCCACTCTTGCAAGGTCCCCCCGCATACCAACACGTGCGACAGACCGCCTTCGCTAGAGGATTGGCCGTGAGTTTTACTTGTAGTCCTCTTGGCCATCCCTCTATTGTCGCATGAACCCTTACGATGGTGCTTCCAATGAATTCGACTCCTTCCAACCACGGCCCTCATGTCGCTTGCATCATGGACGGCAATGGGCGCTGGGCCAAACGCCGTGGATTGCCTCGCACCGCAGGGCATACCGCAGGCGAAGAAAATCTTGCCGAAGTGGTTCGTATTGCTTCCGCTCGAGGCGTTGCCTATCTCACAGTTTTTGGCTTCTCTACGGAGAACTGGGTGCGACCTAAAGCTGAAGTTCGACACATTCTGTCACTACACAAAAGACTCTTCGGACGTATTGAAGAGCTCAATGCAAATAACGTGCGTATCAACTGGATCGGTCGACCATTCGACGAGCCAGGCGCGCGAACTCCTGCCTTCGTTCAACGTGCAATTCGTCAAGCTATTTCGGATACCGCTGCAAACACTGGAATGGTGCTGACTGTTGCTTTTGACTATGGCAGTCGGGCCGAGCTTCTGCGGGCTGCGCAACTGAGCATTAGCGAATCCATTAGCGGGATACCCATCACTACCCTCAATGTGCAATCGCATCTTTATAGTCCCGAATTACCTGATGTCGATTTATTGATTCGTACATCTGGCGAAAGTCGCATATCCAATTTCTTGCTGTGGCAGATCTCCAAAGCAAAGGTCTACTTCACCGAACGCTCTTGGCCCGACCTTGATGCAAACGAAATAGATGCAGCATTGGCGTTAATCCGCCAGTGAGTGATAAAGAGATCCAGCGCAAGACGCTTTCGCTCCTGCACACTGTCACTGCGGCGTTACCTCATGCCGAGGAACGACAAGGCCAAAATGAGATGGCTGTTGCGATCGCCCTCGCCGTCGACTCCAAACGGCACCTGATTGTTCAAGCAGGTACCGGAACCGGAAAGACTCTTGGTTATCTTGTTCCGCTCATCGCTTCCGGAAAGCGAGTTGTCGTCTCTACCTATACGAAAGCGTTGCAGGATCAGCTTGCTGCGAACGATCTGCCTTTGCTGTCTGATGTGCTGGGCAAGGAACTCAACCGTCATATCTCCTGGGCGGTACTCAAGGGGCGTAGTAACTACATCTGCGCTCAGCGAGTTGACGAAATCGCAAACCCGAAGCATTCGAAGCTTGACCTCGAAACCACTCCAGCGAAGGTCACCAAAGAAATTGCTCAACTCACCGAATGGGCTGCACAAACAGAATCCGGCGATCAAGGTGACTTGACGTGGAGCCCAAGCGATCAAGCATGGCGCATGGTCAGTGTGGGCAGCGACGAATGCCCGGGCGCACAACGATGTCCCGCAGGATCACGGTGCTTTGCAGAGCGCGCTCGCGACAAGGCAGCAGATGCAGATGTCATCGTCGTGAACACACATATCTACGGACTACACATTGCAACCGGAGGCGCGCTTCTGCCTGAACATGAAGTTGTGGTCTTCGATGAAGCACATCAGCTAGAAGACGTCATCAGTGCATCAGTCAGCACCGAAATTGGACCAGGTCGAGTCAATGCAGTTGCGGCGTCGCTGCGCGCAATCATTCGCGATGACGCTATGAGCGGATCACTCAACCAAATCGCTCACGAGTTGCACACCCAACTAGCCCCGTTTGTCGACAAACGGCTCACCATGCCACTTCCCGACGGCATTCAGAACGGACTCATCGATCTGCGCCTCAAAATTGACTCAGCCCTTGAGATGCTGCGAAGTATCAGCACAAAGGATGAATCGACCAAGCAACGAGCGCTACGCGCGCAAACCCTGTCGACACGTCTGATCGATTCCATCGATATATCACTCATGGAGTTAAAGGGTCGGGTGGCGTTTGTGAGTGGCTCGAAAGACAGACCTGTTCTAGAGATTGCACCACTCGACGTTGGTCCATCCTTGATAGAAAATGTTTGGAATCAACGCACCGCAATTCTCACCAGTGCCACTATTCCATTATCGCTCCCAAATCGAATTGGACTCGCCGAAGATTCCGTAGATGTTATTGATGTAGGTAGTCCGTTCGATTACGAACAGAGCCTGCTCTACTGCGCCAAGCAACTTCCCGAACCAAATAGTCCTTTGCGAGACGAGGCTCTTCATAATGAGATAGAGCGTTTGATCATTGCAGCAGGCGGCAGAACGCTTGCACTCTTCACGACATACCGAGCAATGCACTTGGCCGCTGACGAAATGGCAAAGCGATTGCCTTTTGCCATTTTGCGTCAAGACGATTTGCCAAAAATGGCACTCATCAATGCCTTTGCAGCCGATGAATCAACATGTCTCTTTGCAACTGCAGGATTCTTCCAAGGGGTTGATGTCCCCGGACGCACATTGAGCCTTGTCATAATTGACAAAATTCCATTCCCGAGACCAGACGAACCTCTATTAAGTGCGAGGCGAGATGTGATCGGACGGTACTACTTCAACGAGATAGATATCCCACTTGCTGCCACACAACTAGCACAAGCATCAGGTCGTCTCATCCGTGCGCAATCAGATCGCGGAGTTGTAGCAATACTCGACCCACGGCTTGCAACGAAGGGCTACGGCAAAACCCTGGTTGCCACGTTGCCGCCAATGCCACGCACAGTCGATCTTGAAGAAGCAGAGAGTTTTCTACGCAGCCTTGCGTAATATCACTTATTTTTACTTAGCAACCAACTTGTAACCCATGCCATGCACCGTTTGGATAATTGATGGATTCATCGGTTGCTCTTCGATTTTTACACGCAGACGTCGGATATGTGCATCAACCAAACGTGAATCTCCGAGATACTCATACCCCCACACTCGCTCAAGCAGCTGATCTCGCGACATCACCATTCCCGGATGATCCGCAAATTCACACAACAAATTGAATTCGGTCTTAGTCAAACTCAACTCGACACCGTCTTTATGTACGACATTGAGCTGCCTATTGAGCTCAACATCGCCAAATCGTTGAACATGCACTCCTCCACCTACTACATGAGGTTCAACAAACTGTTTCCGTCGCAATGCAGCACGAATTCTTGCTGCTAGTTCTTTTGCAACAACAGGTTTGGTCACATAATCATCTGCACCAGCCTCTAGACCAGCTACGAGATCATGCGTATCTGTCTGTGCAGTAACCATGATGATTGGCACAATTGAGTGCTGGCGTATCTGTCGGCAAACTTCAAAACCCGAAATATCTGGAAGTCGAAGGTCGAGCAAAACGAGATCGGGGGTATTTTCTGCAAACTTTGCAAGCCCGTCAGCTCCATCCTTAGCTTCGCGAACCGTGTAACCCTCATCTTCAAGGGCCAGGCGCAATGCGGTTCGAATCGCCGTGTCATCTTCGATAAAGAGCAACGAATGCATGCAAGTAGTCTGCCTGAAACAAACAAATTGTTACTAAAAACGCACAAAATAGGCGTCTGAGAGTCAAATCACTCCACAACAATGAAGCCATCGAACCGGTGGGAGATCATGCTCCCCCTTGATCCTCACCGGTTCGGATCTCCCCTTCTTCCTGCCATGCTTAGGGAATGAAAGACGTTCGACGCTTTCCAAATTTGTTTGGACTTCGCGGAAGAATGGTCCTGTTTTTTAGTCTCGGAGCATTCGCTGCAGCACTTGCACTCAGCATCGTGACATTTGCAAGCACTCGCTCGTATCTGCTCAGTCAACGAAGTGAAGTCGCAAAACGCCAAGCGTTCAACAACGCACAACTTGTACGAACGCTTTACGCGGAAAACCCTGCGGACGTAGATCAACTCATCGCGAATATTCGCAGTGAGCGCGGAGGCTATGCGGTGCTGCATCTTGATGCCACAGAATCTGACAGTGAGTATTTCTATGCACAGGAACCACTGCGTTTCACTCAATCGAATTTGCCACAGGATCTCGTAAACAAGACACTGCAAGGCGGCACTGGCCGACAACGCTTCACATTTGACTCCAATCCTTACGAAGCAATTGGTGTATCAATACCTTCAATACATGCTCAATACTTCGAAGCATTTCCTCTGGCCGACGTGGCAACAACACTCGGCACAATTCAAACAACACTTCTCATCGGCGTCATTCTGATCACGGTTGCTGCAGCCTTTCTTGGATCGACCACCAGCCGAAATGTTTTACGACCACTTTTGCGAGTAACTGGTGCAGCAGACAACATCGCTACAGGCGGTCTCGACACACGCCTCGAAATCGAGAAAGATCCCGATCTAGAGCGACTTGTTACATCCTTCAACGAAATGGCAGATGCCGTGCAACAACGCATCGAACGAGAACAGCGCTTTGCCAGTGATGTAAGTCATGAGCTTCGATCACCAGTCACAGCACTTGGTGCCGCAGTAGATGTACTCGTATCCAAACGAGTGGAGTTTTCGGATCGCAACAAGGAAGCAATCGACATCCTTGCCTCTCAGGTCAAACGCTTCGATCGCACTGTTGTCGATCTTCTCGAGCTTTCCCGACTTGATGCAGGCGCGAGCGAAAACAACATCGACAATGTGCACCTCGCAGATTTGCTCAAACGTATTATGTCGAGGCACGGGTTCGATCAAGTCGCTTTCTCTCCGATTTTGCCTGTGAAGGAAGGATCTACCGAAATCGACGACAGTGTGATGGTGGATCGTAGACGTATTGAACGCATCCTCCTCAACCTGCTCGAGAATGCTCGTGATCATGGTGGTGGCGCAACACGTGTGTCGCTCGATGAACAACAGGATCATTTTGTACTCAGTGTTGAAGACAATGGCCAAGGAATCGCGATTAGCGAACGAAGCCGAATATTTGAGCGCTTTGCCCGAGGAACTGCAGCACGACTCTCGACGGGCAGTGGCCTCGGATTAGCGATTGTCCAAGAACATGCTCGCGCGTTAGGTGGCACAGCATTCGTCGAAGATTCTCCATCAGGTGGAGCAAAGTTTGTTGTAACCATTAAGAAAACGGTTGCATCGTGAAGCCATCTACGAGGACTTCGTTCGTATGGCAGACAGTGCTGCTATTTACTGTGCTCTCATCATGCGCAGTACCAAGCAGCGGTTCATATCAAAAGGTTGCTTCGGCTGATATTCCCTTTGGCTTGGACGCACCACAAACGACACTTCCACCAACCACTACGACAATTTCTGACCCCATGAGCACTGACACACTGCCGGTCGCAGTTTCAGAGCCAGTTGATCTCTTCTATATTTCCAACTCAAAGATCATAAAAGTTCAGCGCAATGTAGCAAGCCCCGCAAATCCATCCCAGGCTTTATCCTCTTTAGTCGAAGGACCGAGTACTAGCCCAGAGTTTGTCGGACTCCGAACGGCACTCCCACCAACATTTGCCGCAAGCGTCGACGTCATCCGAGGCGTTGCACGAGTTGATGCCACTCGAGCTTTTCTCAATTCACTTTCAGGACTCGACCAAAAACTTGCAATTGCGCAGATCGTATTGACTTTGACAAGCCGACCGGGTGTCGGGCAGGTGCTTTTTAGTGTTGATGGAAAACTCATTTCCGTACCACGAGGTCGTGGAGACTCTGTCGCTAGCGGAATTGCCGTAACCTTTGACGACTACTCGTCGCTTATTAGCCAACAATAGTTGCGACCGATTTAGTAGCCCAAGCGCTCCACACGCTCTGGTCGCTGTTGCCAGTTTTTGTCAACCACAACTGCCAGTTCAAGAAATGTTCCACTCGGCAACTGTCGTCGCACATTTGTGCCAACGATCTTGAGCATTGCACCGTTTTTGCCGATGACCATTCCCTTTTGGCTCTCGCGTTCAACAACAATCTCGCAACGAATTCTTGGTGGCTCATACTCGGTTACCCGCGTCGCAATGGAATAAGGCAGTTCTTCGTGCGTGTTCTCAAGCAATTGCTCACGCACCAATTCGGCAATCCAAACGCTGTCTGGTGTTTCCGTCACCATGTCAACTGGGTACAACAACTCACCTTCAGGCATACGCGAAGCCAAATATGCGGTGAGTTCTGCAACCCCGTCGCCAGTCTTGGCACTAATAGGGAAATATTCTGCGGCGCCTAATGCTGAGAGGGCCTGCAATTGTTTGAGGATTTTTGCTGGTTCTGCTCGATCGATCTTGTTCAGAATCACGACCGCATTTGACATGTCAATGTGGCTGCTTACATATTTATCGCCGGTACCAAAAGTCTGTGTCGCATCAATGACCAGGCACACCACGTCCACATCTTTGGTTGACTCAATCGCTGTGGCGTTAACGCGTTCGCCGAGAGCACTCACTGCTTTATGAATACCAGGAGTATCGACAAAGATAAGTTGAGTTTCTGCTGTCGTCAAGACGCCACGAATTCGGTTGCGAGTGGTTTGGGGCTTGTCGGAAACAATGCTGACTTTCTTGCCGCAAATCGCATTGAGCAGCGTCGACTTGCCAACATTTGGTCGACCAACAAAAGAGACAAAACCAGAACGCATGAACTACAGGCTACGAGTAGAAGATGTGTCCCCTCGGGACTTGGCGCTGCCATAATGCAAAGATGCAAAACATCGACCCCAAAAAGTGGTTTGACCGAATGCAGCCACAAACACTTCAAATCGCTACCTGGTTGTTGTACTTCGACGGATTCTTCGCTCTTGTAAGCGTGCTCGACAAAAGTGGCCACTGGGGCTATCTGCGTTACCGCTATTCCTTTGGCATCTTGCTCGGGTTCATCTCAGTTGCCCTCTATGCCCTGGGTGGTTTGCTGATGGCGAACGAACGCAAGATTGGCTACAGAATTAGTGTCGCCGCTGCTTTCTCGCCAATTGTGCTCCGCTTCATGGCCGTGCGATCTGTTGCTTCAGACTTCTTGCTCAATACGCCGATCAAGTTCACCGACTATTTCACCGGACGTGTATTCGGTGGCTCCGTTGTCAGTAGCGCCTTTGACATCGCACTCATTGCGCTACTCCTCCACAACCAGTCCCGTGAGCACCAACGCATCTGGTATCGCTAAACTTTGAACATGACCACAATCATCAAAGACCACGAAGACCTTAAAGCCCATGTTGGACAACACTTGGGCTACAGCGACTACTTGACCGTCACACAAGAACAAGTACAACTTTTCGCCGATGCCACAGGTGATCATCAGTGGATTCACCTCGATGTAGAAAAAGCAAAGACTGGCCCATTTGGCCAAACCATCGCACACGGTTACCTCACATTGTCACTGGCACCCGTCCTGATGGCAGGCATCTGGCGCCATGAAGGCACCAAGATGGGCGTCAACTATGGAGCAAACAAAATCCGATTCATGTCCCCAGTTCCAGTAGGTTCAAAAATTCGAGCTGGTGCAAAATTGCTCCAGGTTGACGACATTGCCGGTGGTGCTCAGGTCGTAGTTGAAACAACGTTTGAAGTTGAAGGTGCGACAAAGCCTTCGTGCGTTGCAGAGCTCATCTTTCGCTATTACTACTAGTTAGCGATATTTCGCCATGATCTTGGCGAACTCATCCATTGTGTGTGTGCTTGGGTAATCAACACACCACGGAATGAACCCAGTGCAACCGACCTTGATGTATTGCTCAATCTTCTCGGCAACTTGTTCTGGTGTACCAACGATGTTGGATCGCTGCCATGTTTCGAACTGATCGCCACGACCACTCGCAATCTGAAATTCACGACACTCCTGTTCGGTGTCACGAATTAATATTTCACCCGAAATCGTCTTCCCAATTTCGTCGGCGTCTCGACCAACGTTGAGGCAATGACCCTTCAATATCTCAACCTTGCGTGCAAAGTCCTCTGGTGACCCACCAAAGTTGGAATAGTCAGCGTGCTGAGCAACAACTCGAAGCGTCGGCTGCTCGCCACCACCACCTACCCAAATTGGTGGATGTGGATTCTGCAAAGGTTTTGGATCGCAGTTAGCACGTGATGTTTGGTAATACTTTCCCTCATATGTCGCTTCTTCTTGCGACCACATCATCTTCACGATTTCCACAGTTTCGCGCAACATCCCAATGCGATCTTTAGGTACCGGAAACTGATAGCCGTAGCTCCTAAATTCGTTTTCGTACCAGCCTGCACCGATACCCCAGTCCAAGCGTCCACCCGAGATCACATCAAGCGTTGACGTGATCTTGGCAAGCAACGCTGGTGGTCGATACAACGCACAACCCACCATCTGTCCAAGACGGATTCGGGTAGTCAATTGACTGATTGCGGCCATAACTGTCCAGCACTCAAATACAGCCTCGTGTGCCGGACGCGGGACGTTATGGAAATGGTCGTACACCCAAATCGAGTCAAAGCCGAGTTTTTCTGCACGGAGCGCAATATCTACTGAAGCTTGCCATTTTTCGGCTGCTGTTGGGATCTTTACTAACTCCATTTTCCAACCCTGAGGGATGAACACTCCAAACGTGATGTGTTGCTTTGTCATAATGGCAAATCTCCAGTGGCTTTCTTTGTAGAACCATGATCTTTATATGCGGCAATTGTGCGTTGAGCGATTCGCATTTGGTGGATTTCATCAGCACCGTCTGCAAAGCGACTCCATCGAGCTTGCTGCAACATTCCAGCAAGTGGCGTATCGGTTGAGTAGCCCAAAGCACCATGCACTTGAATTGCTCGGTCAACTATTCGCCACAAACTATTTGCAACAAAGTGCTTGGCCATGGAGACTTCACTCGTAAATTCGAGTCCGTGTTCAATTTTGTATGCAGCGTGCAAGACCATGAGTTTGCATTGGTACAACTCCATCGCTGAATCTGCGATCAACCACTGAATTCCCTGCTTCTCCGCCAAGATTGAACCATGTGAGTACCTGTCAAGTGAGCGTGCGACCATCATGTCGAGCGCAGTTTCGGCTTGGCCGATCCAACGCATGCAATGCGCGAGACGAGCTGGACCTAATCGATACTGACCGAGCAAGTGACCCTGTCCACGGCCACCAAGCATGCTGCTCGCCGGTACTCGCAAATCCTTGATCAAAATTTCGCAATGGTTGTGTCCACCAGACATCGTCTCTACATCACGTACGACATTCCATCCTTCGCTCGGGATGTCAACAATGAAACACGAGTTTGCGGCTTGAGGTAGATCTGGATCCTCTTCAGTTCGCGCAACTAATAATGCAAACTGTGCACCCCTTGCTCCAGAGATGAACCACTTGTGACCATTGATCACCCATTCGTCACCGTCTTGATACGCGAAAGTCTTAATCAGAGTTGGATCACTACCTGCGACTTCTGGTTCGGTCATCGCGAAACATGAGCGTGCGGTACCTTCGCACAACGGCCGCAGATATTTCTCTTTCTGCTCTGGTGTTGCCCAGTGCAACAGCGTGTGCTGGTTGCCTTCATCTGGAGCCTGAGCATTAAGCACGAAAGGTCCAATGCTGACCTTGGCCGCTTCTGCGGAGACGGCGGCCATCGCGGTTGGTCCAAGACCCATGCCGCCCCATTCTGCAGGCATATGTGGAAGCCACAATTTCCAATCTTCTCGCGCAACTTTTCGCAATTTCACAATTGTCTTGACAACCTGAGATCGATCATGCTGATCAATTGATTCCCACTGCGGCCGCACCACCGTGTCCATAAACTCGCGAACCTGCATCCGAACTTTCTCGACTTCTGGCGGGAAGGAAAAATCAATCATCTTGCAAGTTTGCCCGATCAAGACACATTGCCACGAGTCGGCTTCTGGTCGTAGCCTGAATACTGTGAACAATGCTTGGGACTCGGTCGACTTACCCCAGGGTCAAGCCAAAGTACATGCCGTTCGGAGCATGTTTGATGCAATAGCCCCGCGCTACGACCTCGTCAATCGAATTATGACGTTTCGTCTCGATGTGCGCTGGAGACGTAAAGCCATTCGCAGTCTTGGACTTGCCGCAAACAGCGTCATTCTCGATTTGGCTAGCGGTACTGGCGACATGTGCATCGATCTGCGAAAGTCTGGCTACCAGCCTCTTTCAATGGATCTCTCTTTAGGAATGCTGATCGCTGACCGAAGTCATGCCCCTCGCACGCAAACTGACATTTTGCAGTTGCCTTGTGCCAACGAATCCGTCGACGGGGTTACTTGTGGATTTGCGCTGCGAAATCTGCTCGACCTCAATACGTTCTTCGCGGAACTCTCCCGAGTTACGAAATCCGGTGGGCGCATTGCCTTGCTCGATGTAGGCATACCAACGAACCCACTCATCAAGTGGGGCAACAGCATTTACTTCGGCAAAATCGTTCCGCGAATCGGTGGCTTGCTGTCCAACCGTGCCGCCTATAACTATCTTCCTAAAAGTGTCGCCTATCTTCCCTCGCCTGCCGCAATGGTTGAAATGTTGACTCGAAATGGATTTACATCTGTTGAGCACCGACAGCTCTCTGGTGGTCTCACACAATTACTGCTCGCGACCAAGGCGTAACGATGCGCGCTGTCACGCGTCTGCTTTCCGAGATTTCACCAACGTCCACAGCGGACGACATTGACCTCAATGCCTTTGCTGGCTCTGACGGAATGTTGTTCGTTCGAAACGGCGCCGGCTTTGCAACCCGTGGCATTGCAGCACGAGTGGCGTCACAAGACATCAAAGAGTTTTTAGCAAGCATCCAAGTTATTGACTCTGTGAATGCACCTGGCAGTGGTCCAGTTGTCATCGGTGCTATTCCCTTTGATTCACAACAGCTACATGATTTCGTTCTCCCAACAATGCTGATCTGCAAATCAAACGACGGGCGTTGTTGGGTCACAACAATTCACGAAAATGACCAATCTGATCCTGCCGAAGATTTTTTAGATCTCAGTCCTGTAGTTACTCCGGGTGCAACGTCATCGTCGTACACCGTCACACCTGGCGTCACGGTCGAGACATATCTCCACGCTGTGACTGCCGCTCGTGATGGCGTGCGCAATGGTTCCATTTCAAAGGCTGTGATTGCTCGCGATGTATTCGTCGCCAGTAGTCAACCCATCGATATCTATTCAGTGCTTCTTCGACTTCGTAACGTGTTTGGCTCGAGTTATCAATTTTCCGTAGATGGTTTCATTGGTGCTTCACCCGAATTACTCGTCTCCATCGTTGACGGTGAAGTATCAAGCCATCCATTGGCCGGTACAGCACCTCGCACTGGTGATCCAGCGACCGACGCCCAACTAGCAAGTTCACTCCTTTCATCAACCAAGAATCAGATTGAGCATCGAATCGTTATAGATGCGGTCCACGACACATTGCTGCCTTGGTGTTCGTACCTCGACTGGGAGCCCGAGGCAAGCATTGTTACTGTTGCAAACGTGCAACATCTTGGCACCCATATGTCAGGAAGACTTTCCGAACCATTCCTTCATGTGCTTGATGCCGTGTATGCGCTTTCGCCTACACCCGCACTCGGTGGTTTTCCGCGCGATCAAGCCCTACAGCTCATCAAAGAAGTCGAAGGCATGTCACGCGGACGGTACGGCGGAGCAGTTGGCTGGTGTGACAGCCGAGGAAACGGAGTTTGGGCTGTTGCAATTCGCTGTGCAGAGTTTTCAAACGACAATAAGACAGCTCGATTATTTGCTGGTGGTGGGATTGTTGCCGATAGTGATCCGCTTTCTGAACTTGCTGAAACACAAGCAAAACTCCAAGCAATGCTTGCAGCGATTATCCGGCCCTAAGAGCCTTCGCAACAGCGGCATAGACCGCATCGTGATCAACGACATTCTGCCCTCGATCAGTGTTCACAATGATTACTCTCGAACCCGACTGATTCAGTGCGTCCTGTAATTGTGCAACAGTGTTCGCAGTGATGCACGAGAGACCATGTGCTTCGACCAATTGACTAATGTCCACATCGTGTGGGGTACCAAATAATTGTTCAAATCTTTGTGGGTCCAGAGTTGTCGACTGCGGCAAGAAGCTAAATATGCCTCCTCCTTTATTGTCAACAACCACGATTTTGAGATCAACTTCACGTTGCATCAAATTGAGCAATCCGTTTGTGTCATGCAACAACGCAATGTCTCCAATCAATAACGCTGTCAATTGATTACTTTCTGCAGCAACACCAACCGCCGTAGACACCACGCCATCGATGCCATTAACACCACGATTGGAAAGAACTCGTACGCCACTCCTCGGAGCACTAAACCACTCCACATCGCGTACCGGCATGCTGGATGAAAGCACGAGATTTGAATTTTTTGGTAACGCATCCGAAACTGTTCTGGCAACCAAAGGTTCCGTTAATGCGCTCGAGTCATTCCACATCGAATCAAGAACAGCACTGCATATTGCTTGCAATTTTGCCCAGTCATTACTCCATGATGTTTCAGGCTTAGCCTGAACACTCGCGAAGAGATGCTCACAAACCGTTGATGCACGCGCAACTAAATGTTCCGAGACAATCCTGTCTGGATCAATCAATTGCATCGTTTTGCTTACAGCAAAATACGTGCAGTTGCTCTCTCGAAGCCAAGCGTTCACCACTTTCGAAACAGGTGGTTCACCAAAACGCAGAATGACCCTCGGAGTAAATGCTTGAGCGGTTGACGCATCCCGCAATAACACATCGGCATTGCTGATCACTTCTGCTCCACAACAATTGCTCTCATCAACCCGACATCCACTGCGACTATCGGCCAAGATTGGCCACTGCAACTTATGTGCCAACTCGAGAACCATTCGCGGATTATCAATTCCATTTCCCGCAATAATGACTCCTCTTTCGAGGATACATACCTCTGACAATTTGCGAATCTGATCTTGCGTCAGCAATTCCTGATCATCAAGTGTGTGATCCAAGTTTGAACCGATCAGAGGAGGCAACTCTTCTGCAATGCCTACAAGCGGCTCCCTAAAGGGCAGGTTGAGGTGTACAGGTCCGGCATCAGTCTGCACAGCAGCATTTAACACTTCTTGTGCCAACACGCGCCAGCTATTGCGTTCAGCATCGTCAGCAACACCAGCGTCCACAAAAAGACGCGTTGATGAACCATAGAGATTTTGTTGATCAATTGTTTGAGGTGCGCCAACTCCCTGCAACTCAGGAGGTCGATCTGCAGTACACACCAACATTGGTACCGATGCATAGTGTGCTTCCACGACTGCAGGATGGAATTCAACTGCTGCAGTTCCAGAGGTACACAACAAAATCGCTGGCATCAACTTGCCGTTCTTACTCGACAATCCAATTCCGAGTGCTGCAAACGAAGCCGACCGCTCGTCATGGAAAATGTGCAACCGCAATTCACTTCGAGCCGCAATCGCCAGAGCCATCGGGGTGCTCCTCGAACCAGGAGCGACTACCGCATGCTCAACCCCACAGCGAATCCACTCGTCCACCAGCGTTGCGCAGAAGGTCGCTGTGATTGCAGAACTGCTCGTCATCCCCTCTATCGTGGCACCTATGCGCGTAGAAATCTTCTCTGACGTGGTTTGCCCCTGGTGTTACATCGGAAAACGCAGACTGGATACGGCTGTGGCCAACCTTCGATCTCGTGGAGTTGAAGTAGATCTCGACATCTCCTACAAGCCTTATCAATTAGACCCCACAGCCCCTATCGGGCAGTCAACTCCAGTATCAGAGGCCTACGCCAAGAAGTTCGGTGGTGCGGAAAAGGCTCAACAGATTCTCGCGCATGTGACAAACATCGCTGCTCAAGACGGCATCGTCTTCAACATGGACATCGCCCTGCGCGCAAACACACTCTTGGCACATCGACTACTCGTCATGGCCCAGCGCGATTACGGCAACGAATTACAGGCAAAGCTCAAAGAGCGAATCATGCAGTCGTACTTTACGGACGGTGAAGACATTGCAGATGTGAATGTTCTTTCGACATGCGCATCAGAGGTTGGCATATCACGTGATGTAGCAATGACTTTTCTTCTCAGCGATGAATGCGTTGATGACGTGCAGGACTCGTTACAGATGGCTGCCGAAAACGGCATCACTGCCGTACCGACTTTCATCTTCAACGATCAATGGTCAGTACCGGGTGCACAAGACGTAGAAATGTTTGAGCGAGTCATACAACGCCTCAGCGAACGCACAGTGTTATGAAACTCACGTACGACCTATTGGGCAACCAAGGTGCTCCACAAACGATTGCATTTCTCCATGGCTTCACACAAACTCGTCGTTCAATGCATGGTCTTATTTCCGAGATGAACAATTTGTCTACTCTCTTCTCGGCGATTGCAGTTGATGCGCCACTACACGGAGATTCACAACAAGTTGCAGTAGATGTAGCGGGTGCAGCGGATGCATTGGTCGACACATGCGGTCCAGCGATTTATTTGGGTTACAGCATGGGAGCTCGCATGTGCCTTCATGCCGCGCTCCAACACCCATCCGAAGTCAAGGCTCTTGTTTTGATCAGTGGCACAGCCGGAATCATTGACCCAATTCAGCGACAGCATCGCAAAGACTCAGACAATGAGCTGGCCGATCATGTTGAGCAGATTGGCACACATCAATTCATTGCCGAATGGCTTGCGAAACCGATGTTCGCATTACTTCCCGACAATCCGAAAGACATCGAACAGCGATGCACCAATTCGGCCGCATCACTTGCTTCAAGTTTGCGCTTGTGCGGTACAGGAACCCAAGAAAGCTTGTGGGACAAATTGCCTTCACTTTCAATGCCCGTGTTGCTGATTGCTGGTGCCCACGACGAAGCATTCTGTCAACACGCGCGTCGAATGCAGGAACTTATTGGGGAAAATGCCTCTATCAAAATTGTGCAAGATGCGGGACACAGCGTTCATCTAGAACAACCAGTAGAAACAGCTGAGATTATATTGAACTGGTTAGCAACTCTTTAAAGCAATAGCCCTAACGACAACAACAGTCCAGTTGCCATTTGCGTTTTGCCAGTTGTCGCGAGTACAGCAATAAGTTCGCGCCCACTTGCACCGCTTCGCACAATCCGAATCGCCGGAACGGCAACTACAAGTCCCAGTAATCCAACTATTGATCCAATTCTCGATGTAGCACACAGCACTATTGCAACACCACACGCCACAAACAACAGGTTGTACAAAGTGCGTGTCTTTTTGTCGCCAAGCCGCACAGCCAAAGTAACTTTGCCGACTTCTGTATCGCCAGGTATATCGCGCAGGTTGTTGATTACAAGAAGCGCAACTGCCAGACAACCAACGGCTATCGATGCAAAAAAGCTCAGCATTGTGATGTGCTGCGTAATCGCGAACATCGTGCCGCACGTGGCGACTAATCCAAAAAACACAAAGACGAACAGCTCACCAAGTCCCATATATCCATATGGTTTTGGTCCACCCGTATACAGCCATCCGGCGCCAATACAAGCCGCACCGACAACAACCAACCACAATGAAGTCGCAAGTGCAATCACCAAACCGAATACTGCCGCCACGCCAAAGGCTATGAAAGCCGCGCGTTTCACCACTTGTGGGGCAACTAGACCTGAGCCAACTAGACGCAATGGCCCAACACGCTTTTCGTCAGTGCCTCGAACCCCATCTGAATAGTCGTTTGCATAGTTGACACCAACTTGCAATGCAAGGCTGACCACCAAAGCCAACAACGCGAATGTCCAATTCTTATCAACAGCACCTTCAAATGCTCCAGCACAAGCACTCCCCACCATGACTGGCATGATTGCCGCGGGAAGCGTGCGCAAACGGGCTCCGAGAATCCATAGCTGTACACCAGTCGGTTGCGAATTTGTCATATCAACAGTGTTCCATGCTTCACACCCGCAACAGATGACCCTTTAGTCGTCCGACCTATCCTGTTTATATGGCTCGTCTCATCGCCTTTGACATGCCCGCGAGCCAAACTTTTGTCGACCTGGTGCGGCGCACGTGGTCCAACGGCGACGCCGTTTTGCCCATTGATCAACGTCTACGACCAGATGGCAAGAAGTTGTTGATAGACGCAATGGCCCCTTCGGAGGTGATTGACGCCAGTTTCACAAGTACATCACTCACCAATGGAATCCCGATGCAAGACGGCGATTCTCTGGTTATTGCATCGAGCGGATCCACTGGCGATCCGAAAGGCATTGTGCATACTCATTCATCATTGCTCGCTGGCGCACGATCAAGCGCGAAACGGCTTGAACTGACCCCCAGCGATCACTGGCTTGTCTGTATTCCGGTTTCCCACGTTGGTGGTTTTTCGGTCATATCTCGGGCTCTGCATGTAGGTTCTGCAGTTACTCTGCATTCAACTTTTGATGCGGCATCGGTTCAAGAATCAGCAAGAAATGGCGTCACTCATACTTCACTAGTCGCAACCGCTCTGTCACGCATTGACGCTTCCCTGTTTCAAACAATTTTACTTGGCGGGAGTAGCGCACCAGACAACTTGCCAGACAACGTCGTCACAACATACGGAATGACCGAAACTGGTGGTGGAGTCGTATACGACGGAATGCCACTTGACGACGTCGAAATCAAGATCCTTGATAATGAAATACAGTTGCGATGCCCAATGTTGATGCGCACATACCGCGACGAACGCACAATTCCATTCAATGACGGCTGGTACGCAACTGGCGACATGGGCGAACTCGACGTCAATGGCAAACTTTCCGTATTTGGAAGACGATCCGACATGATCATCACTGGTGGTGAAAATGTTTGGCCCGCTGTGGTTGAGAACGCGCTCACCTCCCACCCGAACATCGCCCAATCGGTTGTGCGTGGAACACCAGATGCAACATGGGGCCAACGAGTTGTTGCCTATGTTGTCCTCAATGATCCGATTCGTGTGTCGGACGCGGCATTGCTGTCCGAATTACGCGAGCATGTCAAACAAACGCTCCCGGCATTCTGTGCGCCTCAACAAATTGTCGTGCTCGCCGACCTTCCGAGAACAAGTCTCGGAAAAATTGATCTACTAGAACTACCCTCTCCTTAATGTCTCGCTCACCCAATTCTTTGCCTTCCAACTATTGGCGACAGTTCATTGCAACTTCAATTTCCAACGTTGGCGACGGAATGGAACACGCTGCAGCACCACTACTGGCGCTCTCACTCACACATGACCCCCGTCTGATTGCTGGTGTTTCATTTGCAACAGCACTTCCATGGCTTGTACTCACGCTTCCGGCCGGTGTCTACATTGATCGTTTCAATCGCAAGAAATTAATGGTCGCAGTAAATGCAATCAGAACTGTGTTGTATGCCCTCATTGCATACAGCGCATGGCAGGGATCTTTAACAATCTGGTCTTTCATGCTGATACTTCTTGGTGTCGGATGCTGCGAAGTCATTTTTGACATGTCTGCCCAAGCATTTTTACCCGCAATTGTTCCCCCCGATTTACTTGAAAAAGCCAATGGGCGTCTGTACACGGCAGAAGTAATCGCAAATAGTTTCGTTGGACTGCCACTCGGCGCTTGGGCGTTCGTAGCTGCCGTAGGGATTCCATTTGGCGCCAATGCTGC